>DASYVT010000024.1 GCA_035936835.1 Candidatus Methylomirabilota bacterium
GGGATAGCGCTTCGTGAGCCCGGAGACGTCGAGCACCGGCCGGGCGGGTCCCTACTCCCCGCCTCGTCTCGGCGGCGCGGAGAGTTTCTTGTACTCGGCCGACTCGCGGGAGAAGACCACGCCGTTGGCCTCGAGCATGCCCGCGACGGCCTCCCAGTCCTTCCTGTAATCGATGGGGATGAAGTGGGTGGCGTCGCGGAAGTCCTTGCCCAGGCTCGTGCCCTGGATCTTGAAGGAGTAGAAGGCCTCCTTGATCTTGGCCGCGAGCTTGGGGTCGAGGGCGTAGTAGTAGGAGAAGCCGGCCGTGGGGAACACGGGCGAGGTGTAGACGACCTTGTAGTCCCCGCGCTTGACCACGCCGCGGTTCACCATGCGCTCGAGCACCGTGTCGGCCACCGCGGCGGCGTCGTAATCGCCGTTGACTACGCCGAGGATGGAGTTGTCGTGCTTGCTCGAGAAGACGATCTCGTAATCCTTGCCCGGCACCACCCCGAGCTTGGTGAAGAAGAAGACGGGCGCCTGGTGGCCGGAGCTCGAGGTCTGGGAGACGTGAGCCACGCGCTTGCCCTTGAGGTCGGCCACCGAGTTGATCCTGGTGTCGTTGCCGCGGGCGATGACGACCATGTGGTAGCCGCGCGGGCCCTTGTCCGTGGCCATTTGGGCGAAGGGCACCGCGCCGGCCACGTTCACGGCCCAGACCAGGCTGCCGGTGGAGTAGCCCGTGACGTGCAGCCGGCCCGAGCGCATGGCCTCGAGCTGGGCCGCGTAATTCTGGGGGCCGAAGTACTGGACCTTCTTGCCGGTAACCTTCTCGATGTGGCGCAGCAGGTCGGCGAAGACGGGGCCGTAGACGGCCGGGTCCTCGACCGGGACGTAGGCGAAGACGAGCGGGTCGGGATTGAGGAGCTTGGCCGGGTCCTTGGGCGGGTCGGCGATGCCGTCGCCGTTGTCGTCGCAGTAGATCGGGTCGAGCTTGCCGCGGGGGGCGCAGCCCTCGGCCGCCGCCGCGAGCGCGGCCCAGCCCGCGATCAGCACGATCAGCGCCGCCAGGGTGGTCAATCGCCGCCTCACTCCCATGGCTCCTCCCTGTGTGGATCGCCCCGGGGCATCTCGAGGCCTTTCCGTGTCGAATACTACCACGCTCGCGCCGCGCCGGAGCGGCGGCCCTGCTCAAGTGGTGTATATTCAGCAGTCCACATGGCCCAACCCGTCAACCTGGGCGACTTGCTCGACCGGTCTCGACCCGCCGGCGCTACGGCGCTGATCGACTGTCTCGACTGGGAGCGGCCTCGCGAATACTCCCACGGCGAGATCCACCGCCTGGCCGATGCCTGCGCGCGGGGCCTGCTCGCCCGCGGCCTCACGCGGGGGGACGCGGTGGCGATCCTGGCCGGGAACCGCGCCGAGTTCCTCGTCGCCTACTTTGGGACGATGCGCGCGGGACTGGTGTCGGTCCCGGTGAACCACAAGTTCCCGCGCGAGACGATCGACTTCGTCCTGCGCGACTCGGCCGTGAAGCTCGCGTTCTGCGACGGCGAGCGTCGCGCGCAGGTGCCTGTCGGCATCCCGCTGGTCGACTTCGATTCGACGAAGGCCGACGGCTTCGAGGCGCTCCTGGACCACGGCGAGTTCGCCGCCGTGCGCCCCGAGGCCCGTGAGACGGCGATGGTGCTGTACACCTCAGGCTCGACCGGCCGGCCCAAGGGCGTGCCGCTGTCCCACGACGGCCAGCTCTGGGCGGTGCGATCGCGTGTCGCCGCGGGCACGGGCCTCGACAGGGAGCGCTTCATCGTGGCCGCGCCGCTCTTCCACATGAACGCGTTGGGCACGAGCAAGGTCGTGTTTGCCGCGCATGGCGGCATCGTTTTGCTCCCGCAGTTCGACGCCCGCCGGTACGTCGAGGCGATCGGACGCTTCCGCGTCACGTTCCTCACCTCCGTGCCGACGATGCTGGCGCTGATCCTCCGCGAGACCGACACCCTCTCGCGCACGGATCTATCCTCGGTGCGCGCGGTGAGAATGGGCTCGGCGCCCACGACGCAGCAGCTCATCGACGCGGTCAAGAAGGCCTTCCCCGGCGCAGCCGTCTCCTACATCTACGGCACCACGGAGGCCGGCCCCGTCATGTTCGGCCCGCATCCGGACGGCCGGCGCCAGCCGGACCTGGCCCTCGGCTGGCCGCGGCCGGGCGTCGAAGTGCGCCTCGTGGGCTCCGATGGCAGCGATGCCGACGAGGGCATGCTCTGGATCCGGACGCCCGCCAACATGACGGGCTATCTCAATCTTCCCGACAAGACGAAGGAAGTCCTCACGTCCGACGGCTGGTACCTCTCCGGCGACGTCTTGAGGCGCGACCGGACGGGCGCGTACTACTTTGTCGGACGCGCGGACGACATGTTCATCTGCGGCGGCGAGAACATCTATCCGGGCGAGGTCGAGGCGATGCTCGAGCGGCACCCTGACATCCTCCAGGCCTGCGTCGTGCCGATCCCCGACGAGATCAAGTACGAGAAGCCGTTCGCCTTCGTCGTGACACGGGACGGTAGCCGCCTCCGCGATGACGACGTCAAGCAGTACGCCCTCGCGCATGCGCCGGCCTACCAGCACCCGCGGCACGTCGTCTTCATGCCGGCGCTGCCGCTCGCCAGCACGGGCAAGGTGGATCGCGTGGCGCTCCGCCGGCTGGCGCTCGAGCACCGCCAGGTGGAGACGAAAGCATGAGAGCCGCGGTCATCTACGAGCACGGCGGGCCCGGGTCCATCAGGATCGAGCCGGCGTTCCCCGATCCGTTCCCGGGTCCCAACGACGTCGTCATCAAGGTGCGCGCCACCACGCTCAACTACCACGACATCTTCACGCGCCGTGGCATGCCGGGCATCAAGGTGCCGATGCCCTGCATCATGGGCGTCGACTTCGCCGGCGACATCGTCGAGACCGGCAGCGCCGTGACGGGGTGGAAGACCGGCGACCGGGTCATGGTCGATCCGGTGGACAGGGTCGGGCCCGGCGGCCTCATGGGTGAGATGTGGCACGGCGGGCTCGCCGAGTACTGCCGCGTGCCGGCGCACCACCTGGTCGCGCTGCCGGATGATGTGGGATATGACGCCGCCGCGTGCCTGCCCGTGGCCTACGGCACGGCCGTGCGCATGATGCACGCCATCGGCGAGGTGAAGCCGGGGGACAAGGTCCTCATCCTCGGCGCCTCCGGCGGCGTGGGCACCTGCTGCGTCCAGCTGGCGAGGCTCCGCGGCGCGGAAGTGATCGCCTGCGCCAGCAGCGACAGCAAGCTCGGGCGGCTCAAAGATTTGGGCGCCGCGCATGTCCTCGACTACACCAAGCACGACTTCGTCAAGTGGGTCTACGAGACCTTCGGCAAGCCGCACCGGCGGAAGTTCACTGGCGGCGTGGACGTGGTGGTCAATTTCACGGGCGGCGAGACGTGGGTGCCGTCGCTCAAGGTCCTGCACCGCGGGGGCAAGGTCCTCACGTGCGGGGCCACGGCGGGCTTCGATCCCAAGGAGGACCTCCGCTTCATCTGGACCTTCGAGCTCAAGATCCTGGGGTCGAACGGCTGGATGCGGAAGGATCTGGCCACGCTCCTCGCGCTGATCCAGGAGGGACGGCTGAAGCCGGTCATCGACTGCGAGCTGCCGCTCGCGGAGGTGAACGAGGCGTTCCGCCTCCTGGAAGACCGCGACGTCTTCGGCAAGGTCGTCGTGCGGCCGTGAGCGACGCCAGGCTCTCCGTCGAGCAGATCCAGGCCATCTTCGACGCCTCGCCCTTTCTCGGCTTCCTGCGCCTCCGGGTCGTCGCGCTCGATCACGACGCGGCCACGCTGACCGTGAGCATGCCGATGAGGCCGGAGCTCGAGCGGCGGGCGGGCACCGGGCAGTTCCATGGGGGACCCATCGCGGCCTTCATCGACGCAGTCGGCGACTTCGCGATCGGCATGGCGCTTGGCGGCGGCGTGCCCACGATCAACTTGAGAATCGATTACCTGCGGCCGGCGGTCGGCGGATCCCTGACCGGCACCGCGCGCGTCCGCCGGGCTGGGCGCACAGTGGCCCTCGTGGACGTGGACGTCTACGACGAGCAGCAGACCCTCGTGGCGGTCGGCCGCGGCACGTACTCGGGCCAGCGCGGCTAGCGCGCGGCCAACCTGCCCCGCACCCCGTAACGCAACTTCAGCGGCGGCAATTCGTCGATCCTGGACCCGCGGATGACCGCCC
>DASYVT010000025.1 GCA_035936835.1 Candidatus Methylomirabilota bacterium
GTGTTCAAGGACGGCGAAGTGGTCGCCGGCACGACGCAGGGCTATGACAGGTCGCGGCCGGGCTTCTTCGTGGTCCCGGCGGATCCGGACTCCAACAACGAGCGCTGCTTCGTTGTGGCCGCGGCCACACAGGAGGTCTCGTTCATCTGAAAGGGCGCGCGACGTGTGTCGTCCCCGTTCAGGGCCGGGCGTGGCTGTCACGGCCCGGTTGTGGTTCGCCAGAAGGCCATCCGGTGGTTCGGCGTGGGTGAGACGCGCGCCTCCGCGTCCAGGTGGTCCGGGTGTAGCCCAGACTCCCAGACGTCGGCCGCATCCAGCACCGCCCTCGCCTCGGGGTCGCCGGGATCTGGTCTCATGCTGCTGCTGCGGCCGCCGCCTGCAGAACGCGCTCGATGATGCCGGCCGCGCGTAGGCGAGCGTCGCGGGAAGGCGAGTAGTAGATCAGGACCGCGACGACGGGGGTCAGCTCATCCGGCAGACCGAGGAGGTGAGCGTGCCGAAGACCGGCGTCTCGGCGTCCGACCTTCGCTCGAGTTCCTCGAGCTGGTGTGCGAGGATTTCAGCGTCGATTCGGTCGAGCCAGGCGTTGAGCCAGGCAACATACTCGTCCGCGAACCAGGAGCGGTACGAGAGCCCGCTGTCGGGCTTGGTCGCCGTGGTCACCGAACACGGGCACAAGTCGGTACGCACGGGCCTGTCTCCGCTGGTGGCGGTCACCGTTTTCCCCCGTCTTTGCTCGACTTGGGGCCCGGTGGGGCCTGGTGTTCGGAGGCCGGAGGGTTTTCGTAATCAGCAGGTCCGCGGTTCAATCCCGCGCGCCGGCTCCATATAATCAATAACTTATGTGGCCTCGGCCTCTGGCAGCTTGAGCGTAGGGTCAGCAAGGGGTCAGCGCGAGTCGGACGCGCTAGCCCCGTTTTCCGCACTTCTGGGCGGGTAGGGTACTGCCTTCGGTCCAGGGGATGCGTACGTCAAGCAGCCCGAGAATCTGGCGCTGCGTGGCGGTGAGCGGATCCAGTTGCGGCCCCTCGTGGGTGAAGGTGAGCCCGAGGCCCTGGAAAGCGGCGAGGATCGATCGGCCGGTGGGAAGGGCGGCGCGCCCTTCGGGGAGGATTCCAGGCAGGGTCCTTCCGGCACCGAGGGCGCGTCGGACGCCGGCCTCGATGATCCCGAACACCAGTAGGGCCAGACCGACGATGCTGATGAGGGCGGCGATGCGGTCATCGTTGTGGAGGAAGAGCGGGCGGACGCGGAGAGTCTGTTTGGCGTCGCGATGTCGCTGCTCCACCACGAACTGGTCCTTGTAGAGGCGAAGGACTCGTTTGGCCGAGAGGCGTCCCGGCAGGTTGGTGGCGAGGGCATAGATGCCGTCGGTGCGCGCGGCTGCGGTGATGGCGGCCCGGTTCCGGCGCCAGCGCAAGGTGGGCTTGCCTTCCCGCATCCCCGTCCGAACCGCCAGGAACGCACGAATGGGCTGGATCAAGATGTTGGCGACCCTGGCCTCCACCTGCTGCAGCGTCTTGTAGTAGCGTCCGCCGAGTCCCCGCCGGATCTTGGCGAGTTCCTCCTCCGCCTTGTTCAGCGCCCGCTCTCGGGCTTCCGCGACCGAGGAGGCTTCCTCGGAGGACCACACGTAGGCCACGCGGAAGGAGTGTTTCTCTCCGGTCTCGGGATCGGTGACGGCGAGTGGGCGAATGGTTCCGCGGTAGCGTGCGCGCTTGTTGGCGGGCAGGTTCTTCTGGCGCGCGGAGACGTAGCGCAAGGGACGCAGGGCTTCCGTGCCGACATCCTCCAGGAACGTGGCGGCGAAACCGGTGCTGGCGCGCAAGGGAACGACGAACTTCAAGCCGGCGCGGTGCGTGGCGCACAGGTTCTTGAAGTGACCCAGGGCGGAATCGGCGCAGATGAGGACACCGGGGCCGAGTAGAGCCGCCAGTCGTTCCAACGCCACTCCGATGCAGGTGAGCTCCGCCGCGTTGCCTGGATGCGGGCGAACGTAGAGGGGGATGCCCTCTGGATTGGTGGCTTGCAGCATTTGTACTTGGCGCGCCACCCGCCGGTCGGATCCCCAGCCCTTGGCGATCAGCTTCGAATCGCTGTACGCGCCGGCGACGCGCAGGGTGGTCAGATCCACGTGGAGCCGGGCGGCATCGGCGCCAAAGGCCTCTACCGCGGCCAAGGCCGCCGCCCCACGCACGCTCTCCGCCACGGGTGCGAATGCTTCCAGCGCCCGACCGAGGCGGTCATCATTGAGCAGCATGCCGGGGACGCCCAGCACCTCGTGCAGGGCCGCGTTGCTGCCCCAGGCCGCGATGTCGTACAGGGGAGCGGGCGCGCAAAGGCGGTTGGCGATCAGGGCCGCCACCACCTCTCCCGTCGTCAGCTCCGCACGTCCGCGCTGGGGCACGTGGCGGTCGACGAGCCCGACCAGGCCCAGTCGCTCGAGCACGTGATGCACCAGAAGCAGGGGGCCGACCTCGCGTCGGAAGCCGACGCGAGGAGGATCGAGGCGCGTAAAGGCGGCGGCGAGCTGGTCGAGTTGGCCCGACGCCTTGAGCTCATCGACGCGCCCGAGGGTGGCCAGCACCCGATGGCGAACCTTCCCCTCTCCTGTACGGAAAGCCTGTACGAGGCGTAAGTAGGTGTAGCGGTTGAGCCCTCGCGTCACCACGTGGCGCTTGAGGTACATGTTGGCCCTACGATATCTGATACCGCCGCAATAGTCAAGCCAATTACGAGTATTGTTGGCCCTACACCGGGCGGCACGCAGGCCGAAGCCGGTTGCCGGCCACGGAAGGGGGACAATGCGGATTTCCGCGGTTTTTCGTGAGCTAAACCGCAGTCGTCCGAAGTCGCGCCCGCAGGCTATTGGCCGGTCGAAGTGGCGGAAGTGCGGAAAACGCGGCTAGCGCGACACGTCCGCCGCCCCACTCCGCTAGGGGCCTCAGTTCCTCCACGCTGGCGTCCTTGAGCATGGGTCGCAACCTTGCCAGAAGAACTCTCTCTACTTCAGACAGAGAGGTCGAGGCATCGAAGACCTCGGGGCTTTTCCTGAGGCGCTCTAGCCTGCCCTGATGCCTCCGCCGGTCGCGTAGGCCGGCCACGCTTCCGTAAAGAAGGCCACCGAAAAACATGACGACGACGAAGTGCGTGACGAACACCATTCCGATGGTGAACCACCAGGTATAACCCGGTGCAAAGAGGACCAAAAGGTATCCGCCTGGGAAGAACAGGGAGGTGCC
>DASYVT010000026.1 GCA_035936835.1 Candidatus Methylomirabilota bacterium
ATGATACGCCCCGGCTCTCGCGGAGCCGCAAGAATTAGACTCGCAAAGAACGGGAGACGAGCGGAAAAGGTTAACGCGCCGCGTGATGCTGTGGGTCGCGCGCGCGACCCCGCTACATCTGGTGGGCGCCGCGTCAGCGGAAGGCGCGGAGCAGGACGAGCGCCGCGACCAAGGCCACGCCGGCGGCCGCGGCGAAGACACCCACCGCGCGATCGATGACGAGGACGTCCGGCGCCGGCCCGTCGCCGAGCCGGTAGTGTGAGCACTTCTCGAGCGTCACGCCGAGCGCCCCCGCCATGGCGGCCATGGTCTGCCCGGCGTTGGGGCTCGCGGTCGTGCCTCCATCTCGGCGCCAGACGTCCCACGCCCGCGATCCGGACTCGCCCGCGAGCCGCGCCCCGGCGGCAAGCGCGAGCGCAGCGAGGCGCGACGGGACGAGGTTCAGCAGGTCGTCGAGTCGCGCCGAGGCGCCACCGAGCCGCTCCAGCATGCCCTCGCGGTAGCCGATCATCGCGTCCGCCGTGTTGACCGCGCGGTACGCCCACGCGCCCGGCAGCCCGCCCACGAGGTAGAAGCAGAGCGGCGACACCCAGCTGTCGTTCAGGTTCTCGGCCAGCGACTCGACGGCGGCGGATGCGGTCGCCCCCTCCTCGAGTTCGTCGACCGGCCGGCTGACCAGATGACGCCCCACCGCCTCGCGCGCCCCGGCGAGGTCACCGGCCTCGAGCCTGTCGCGAACTTCCCACACCGCCGCCACGAGGCTACGGAGCGAGAAGCTGCATTTCAGCAGCCACGCCTGCGCGAGCAGGCTCCCAGGCCACGGGAGCCAGCCCGCGGCGGCCTGGGCCGCCAGCCCTCCCATGACGGCCGTGATCGTGACGACAACGATGAGGAGGGCGCCGTACAGGACGAGGAGATCGGTCGGCACGGAAGCGGCCCAGCGCCGGCCGAGAGCGATCAGCCGCCCGATCCAGGCGACAGGATGGTAGCGGTTCGGCGGATCTCCCAGCAGGAGATCGAGCGCCACCGCGAGCACCAGCACACTCACGGCGCTAGCGGAGCTGGAAGATAACCGGTAACCGCACCCGCAGCGGTCGGCGCGGCAGGTGCTCGGGCAGCGGCTGAGGCACGAGCGACCGGACGGCCTCGACGGCGGCCTCGTCGAGAAGCATGTGGGAGGAAGAAAAGACCACGGCGAGGTCGCGCACGCGGCCGGAGGGCTCGAGGAGCAGCTCGACCTCGACGCGGCCGGCGAGCCCGCGCCGCCGTGCCGCCAGCGGGTAGACCACCGACTCCTGGATTCGCTCGCGGAAGCGGGCGAGATAGGGCCCGAACTCAGGCGGTACATCGCCGCGCACCGCGCCCTTGCCGGCGAGGGCGAGCAGGGAGCCGCCTCCGCCGACGACGCCGGAAGGCTGTCCCGCGCGCCCGGGCGCGTCGCTCGAGACTCCCTTGACCTCACGTCCGTCGCCGTCAGCGACGCTCGGTGGGGCTCCCTGGTCCGCAGTCGCCGCCTCGCGAGAGGCGGAGAACGAAGGCGCGGGCGTCGCCTCGGCGGGTCGCGCTGGTGCGGAAGGTACGGGGGCTCGCGGAACGCGCGCGCTCACGCTCTGGCCCTGGCGGGCCGGCGCGATCGCGGTCTCCCGACCCCGGGTCGGAGCGGCCGCCGCGCGCTCGTCGCCGGCAGGAGCACCGCCGGTGAGATCGACGAAGAGCGGTGGAGGCTCGCGGAGGCTCGCGGCGAGCGCCAGGAGGGCCGCGAGGGCGCACAGGTGCACTGCGGCCGAGCTCGAGAGCGCCAGCGCGCGGCGACGGATCACGGGTTGCGCTCCTGCCAGCCGCGAATCCCCGCCTCGAGAGCCCTTCGCGCGGCCTGGGCCATGCTCCAGCCAAGCTCGCTGGCCGGCCCACCGAAGCGGGCGCGGGCGCCGCGCCCCGTCGCCGCGATGACGACGGCGTCGGTCGAGGTGCCGGTGCAGAGCCCGCCGGCGGCGTCACGGACGCCCGCTTCATGGAGCAGGAGTGTCTTGACCTCGGTGATCGTGATGAGCGCGTTGACGAGGGCCGAAGGCTCGGGGTCGGCGTCCACCACGACGATCGTGTTGATAGTGCCGTGCGTCCAGCCGCTCACGGGCGTCCGCCCGGCGGCGATGCCGTTGCTCAGGCCGACCGTGGCGACGGCAAGGGTCCGGATGCCCGCGCCGTCCTCCTCGCCGATCGTCGCGTGCTCGGTCCACGCTCCGGTGAGAAGACCGACAAGGGGCTCCGGCACGCCCGCGCGGCGCGCGTAGGCCGCCAGCATCGCGGGCGGGTCCGCGCACGGGTCGTCCTTGCCGACGTGGAGGTTGACGACGGCGCGCGCTGACGCGAACCCGCCGTTGTGGACGGCCGAGGAGAGCACGCGAAGCGGCTGGGCGGCCACGACGACGACCGCCTCCGGCCCTATCCGCACCCCGAGCCCCTCGATCATGGCGTCGGCGTCAGAACCCGGCCCGCAGGCCGATCAGGAAGTTGGCGCCGAGCGCCGGGAAGCCGTGCACCTCGGCGTACTTCTCGTTGAGGATGTTCTGCGCGCGCGCGACCAGCTCGAGGCGTTGGAGCCAGCCGAGCTGGTTGACGATGCGGTACGTCCCGCCTGCGTCCACCCGCGTGTGGCCGCTGTTGTAGATGTCGCCGTAGCTGTCGAACTGGCGGCTGACCACGTAGACCTGGGCGAAGAGGGAGAGACGGGAGATGGGTTCAAAGGTCAGCCCGGCGCTGCCGGCGTTGCGCGGGATGCGCGCCAGGGGCCGGTTGGTGGAGAGGTTGTCGGTGTCGGTGTACGAGTAGCTGAACGAGGCCACGAGGTTCGGCAGGATGTCCACCTCGCCGCCCGCCTCGACGCCCTTCGACCGCGCCCGTCCGGCGTTGACGGGACCGCCGAAGGGGGCTGTCGGCAGCGGGACGCAGCAGGTGATGGCGTTGGAGAAGTTGGTGACGAAGTAGCTCAGCTTGAGCCGGACGCGGTTCTGCCAGAGATTCTGGTCCACGCCCACGTCCCAGGACTGGCTGCGCTCGGGCAGGAGATTCGGGTTGCCGAAATCCGGGAAGAAGAGATCGTTGAACGTCGGAGCGCGGAAGCCCGTCCCGGCGCTCCCGCGCAGCCGCGTGCCGGTCTCCTTGATGACGAAGAGGACCGACCCCTGCCCCGTGGTGGCTTGGCCGAACACGCTGTCGTCCTCGATCCGGAAGCCGCCCGTGATGAAGAGCCGGTCGAAGAAGCGCAGCTGCTCCTCGAAGAGCACCCACGGCACGTGGCGCGCGGTGCGGAACACGCCCTTGTCGTCGCCCTCCTCGTGGCGGTAGCCGAACCCGACCGTGGTCGTGCTCCACTTCCCGAGGAAGATCGAGTTGAGCCACTCGGCTTCCCGGCGCTCCACGTCGACCTGGGACCGGAAGGGAAAGTCGAAGTCGACGCCGGGATCGACCGGGTCCTGGAAGCCTTGGTTGCTCGTGTAGCGCGAGATGCGCGCGCGGCTCTCCCACCACTCCACCGGGCGGGTCTTGCCCTCGAGGCTCATCACCGTGGTCTCGGTCTGCTGCTTGGCGTTCGGGTTGATGATGGGGTCGACCGGCTGGGGAGGCGGGAAGACGCCTTTGACCGGCACCCCGGTGTCGGTCTTGTTGTAGCGGTAGACGAAGGCGAGCGAGCTGTCAAAGGGCAGCGAGACGCCGATCCGCCCGTTCACCGAATTGATGTTCGAGTTGTCGTTCTGGAACTGCCCATTGCTCTCGAGGTGCGAACCCGACAGCGCGTAGTTGAAGATCTTGTACGCGCCGCTGAGCGAGATCCGGCTGTGGAGGGTGTCGTAGTTGCCGCCCATGTTCTCGACGGTGGCGGAGAAGGGACCGGTGCCCTTCTTGGTGATGATGTTGACCACGCCGCCGATGGCGTCGGCGCCGTAGAGCGTGGACTGGGGGCCGCGGATCACCTCGATGCGCTCGATCAGGTCGGGGGAGATGTCGGAGAGGTCCGTCTGGCCGACCGTCGGGCTCGACACGCGAACCCCATCGACGAGAATCAGCACCTGGTTCGCGTTGGCGCCGCGGATGCTGAGCGTCGACAGCTTGCCGTAGGTGCCCTGCTGTCGGACGTTGACGCCCGGGATGTTGCGGAACGCGTCGTCGAGCGTCGAGTAGTGGTAGGTCTTGAAGTCCTCTCCCGTCACCACGGTCAGGGCCACGCCCAGCTGCTCGGCGGGCGTGTCGACCGTCGTCGCCGTCACCACGACCGGATCCACCTTCTTCGTCTCCTGCCCGTCCACCGGGGCTGCCGCCACCAGCATCGCCACCAACACGGTTCCAAGAACCTGTCGCATGACCGCTCCTTCTCTCTCGAAAGGGGGTATCTACTCCCATGTCGCGGACAGGTCTCCTGACTCGTGGATCGTCGCCGCCGCCCGGCCTTCCCAGGATCGCTCCCAGTGGCTTCCGTAGCGGATACGGGCGTGGCTCCCCACTCACAGTGGCGGGACCGTGCCGGCTTCTCACCGGCTTCCCTTGGACCGCGACTCGTCACTTCGCGCGCGCTGGTATCACCTCCCGTCGGGCCAGACCACGTTGACCGTCGGCCGCCGCGTCGCGGGGTGCTTGTCCACCACCACGGGGCAGCCGTAGACGGCCTCGAGCACCGACTCCTGCATGACGTCTTCCGGAGTCCCGGCGCTCACGGCGGAGCCTCCGGACATGAGGAGCAGCCGGTCCGAGACTTCGGCGGCCAGGTTGAGATCGTGCGAGACGAGGAGGATGCCCATCCCTTCGTCGCGGTGGAGCCGCCTCAGCAGCGCCACGCACTCCGCCTGGTAGCGAAGGTCCAGGTGCGCCGTCGGCTCATCGAGCACGAGGAGCCGCGGACGCTGAGCGAGCGCGCGGGCGAGCAGGGCGCGCTGGCGCTCCCCGCCCGAGATCCGGTCGAGTGACTCGGCAGCGAGCGTCTCGACGCCGGTGATCGCCATCGCCTCGCGGGCGATCTCGAGATCTTCCCGGTTCTCGAAGAAGCGGCCCGGCGCGTGCGGGAAGCGTCCCATCAGGACGAGCTGTTCGACGGTGTACGGGAATCCCTGCGGCACGTCCTGCGGCACGACGGCAACCTCCCGGGCGACCGCCGCCCTGCCGAGCCGTAACGCGGACCGGCCGGCAAGGAAGATCTCGCCGCGCGACGGGTCGAGCACCCGCGACAGCAGGCGGATCACCGTGGTCTTGCCCGCAGCGTTCGGGCCGATGAGCCCCAGGATCTCGCCCGGCGCCAGCGAGAAGCTCAAATCGCGGATCGCGAAGGGCGGCCGCCCGTGGGCCCCGGCCGGGTAGGCAAAGCCCACGTTGCGGAACTCGCAGAGCGGCGTCACGGCGCCGTCCTTCCCGCGCGTGAGCGCAGGAGCCAGATGAAGACGGGCGCGCCGCAGAAGGACGTCAGCACGCCCACCGACAGCTCGGCGGGCGCCACCACCGTGCGCGCCAGCGTGTCGGCTGCTAAGAGGAAGGCGCCGCCCGCGAGCAGGGCCGCGGGGACGAGGACGCGGGTGTCGGGGCCGAGCAGCATCCGGAGCGCCTGCGGCACGATGAGGCCGACGAAGCCGATGGGCCCGACGAACGCGACGACGGTGCCCGTGAGGAGCGCGGCGCCCGCGAAGACGCGCCGCTTCACGCGCAGCGCGTCCACCCCCAGCTCGAGGGCGCCCTCGTCGCCCAGCGCCAGGAGGTTGAGCGCGCGGGCCTGGCCCAGGACCAGCCAGAGGCCCGCCGCGGTCGCGAGGGCGAACACGCCGAGCGAGCCCGGCGGAATGGGCGCCACGCTGCCGAGGAGCCAGTAGATGACGCCGCCGAGGCGGTTGGTGTCCACGATCGAGATCAGCACGGTGATCGCGGCCGAAAAGAAGATGCCGACGATCACGCCCGCCAGGAGGAGCGTGTGCACCGGCAGCCCGCCCGCCGTGGACGCGATCAGGTACACCGCCACGCCCGCGACGAGAGCGCCCGCGAAGCCGAGGGCGGTCAGCCCCAGCGCCTCCACGATCCCTTGGCCGAGCCCCGACACCTGGCCCAGCACCACGCCGAACGCAGCGCCGCCCGAGATGCCCAGGATCGAGGGGTCCGCCAGCGGATTGCGCGTGAGGCCTTGGAAGCCCGCGCCCGCGACGGCCAGCGCGGCACCGGCGAGCACCGCGGCGGCGATGCGCGGAAGCCTGATAGCGAGGACCACGGTGCGCTCGGTGCCCTGGCCCGGGCCGCGGCCGGTGATGAGGTCGAGGACCGTTCCAGGCGCGACCGGCGCGGCGCCGACGAGGAGCGAGCCGAGAACCACGACGGACAAGATGACTAATAGGCCGCCGCAGATCCATGCCAGCCTGGCCGCGCCCGTTGTTTGAATGCCTCCGGCCCTCATTTGAATGCCTCCGGATGGGTGAATGCCTCCGGATGAATGAGCCGCGCGAGCAACTCGAGCCCGTCGACGATCCGCGGACCGTAGCGGTGCAGGAGGTCGCCGTCGGCCGTGTACAGGCGCCCGCTCCTGATGGCCGGCAGGCTCTCGAGCCGCTGCCACTGCTCGCGCGCCGCGGGCCCCGTACCAGCACCGTGACGCGCCAGGATAATGACCTCCGGCGCGCGCCCCACCGCGGCCTCCAGGCTCATGCGCGGATAGCCCTGGCCCTGGTCCGCGGTGACCGACTCGCCGCCCGCCGACGCGATCAGCTCGGAGACGAGCGAGCCGCGCCCGGGCACGATGAGGGGCTCGGGCCACAGGACGTAGAGCACGCGCGGGTGCGGCCGACCGGCGACACGCTCCCGCACAGCCGTGATGCGCCGCTCAAGGGCAGCCGCGACCGCGGACGCGCCGTCGCGGTGACCCGTCAGCTCGCCAAGGCCACCAACGAGGCGCAGCACGTCGCCGACCGAGACCGGATCGACGAGGTAGACCGGCAGGCCCAGCCGCTTGAGCTGGTCGAAGGTCTCGGCGCGATTCCCGGATCGCGTCGCCACGACCAGGTCGGGTCTGAGCGCGACCAGCGCTTCGAGGCTCGGGTCGATCATGCCGCCCACGCTCGGCTTGCGCTTGGCCTCGGCCGGGAAGTCGCAGAAGTCGGTCACGCCCGCGAGCACCTCCTGCGCGCCGATGGCGAAGAGGATCTCGGTCACGCTTGGCACGAGGGAGACGATGCGCCGCGGGAGGGCCGGCAGGGTCACCGAGCGCCCCTCCTGGTCCAGGACCTCGAGCCCCCACGCCGGCCCGGCCGGGAGCAGCAGGAGGAGCGGCAGCGCGCGGATGAGCGCCGTCATGGCCGGCAGGCCTCGACGAAGCGCACGGGGGCATCGGGGCACGAGGCCCAGTGCAGGTGCACATAGCTCATGAGGGCGCGCCCGACGACGTAGCCTTCGGCGCGCGTCCCTCCGCCGACCGCATCGCTCACGGCGTATACGCGCTCGACGGAAGCCGGCGGTGGCTCGAGGGCCGAGGCGTGGAACTCATGGCCCCGGAGCCGCGTGCCGGCCGGCCCGAGCAGGCTCGGAGCCGATGTGAGGACTTCGCGATAGCCCAGGCAGAGCCGGCCCTTGACCCAGCGCGATCGGGCCGGCAGGACGCCCGCCATGGGCCAGGTCACGCCGCCGCCGTCTTCGAGGGACTCGGCCAGGTACATGAGGCCGCCGCACTCTGCGTAGACGGGACGTCCGCCCTCGGCGAATTTCCTCACCGCGTGGCGCATGACGGCATTTGTGCTCAAACGCTCCGCGTGGATCTCCGGATAACCGCCGCCCAGGTAGAGGCCGTCCACCGTGGGCAGCGCGGCATCGTCCATCGGGCTCCAGAAGACGAGATCCGCGCCTGCGCGGCGGAGGAGGTCGAGGTTCTCGGCGTAGTAGAACTGGAAGGCGCGGTCGCTGGCCACGCCGATTGTCACCCGCCGGCTCCGGCCGGCCGCGGCCGGCGCTCCGGCTCCGCGCTCCACGGCGCTGGTTGCCAAGGTCAGGAGCGCATCGAGATCGAGATGCCGCTCGACGAGCTCCGCGAGGGCGCGGCGCAACGCGGGCGCGTATCCGCCCTCGGCGGCCGTCACGAGGCCCAGGTGCCGCTCGGGCAGCGCCACGTCCGCCGCGGACGGGAGCGCTCCCAGGACGCGCGTCCGGCAGCCGCCTTCGACGGCCCGGCGCAGCCAGTCGGCGTGGCGCGGGCCGCCCGCACGATTGAAGACCACGGCGTTTACGCGGAGGTCGGGGTCGAAGCGCTCGAAACCCAGGACGACAGCGGCGGCGCTCCTCACGAGCGCTGCCGCGTCGACCACCAGCACCACCGGGGCACCCAGCCACTTGGCGATTTGCGCGGTCGATCCCTCGTCGCTGTCGCCATCGCGTCCGTCGAAACAGCCCATCATCCCCTCGACCAGCGCCAGGTCCGCGTCGGCGGTGTGGCGGGCCACCGTCGCCAGGACCGCCTCGCGGCCGCACATCCAGCCGTCGAGGGCATAAGAGGGCCGGCCGGTCGCCAGCGCGTGGAAAGCCGGGTCGATGAAGTCGGGACCGACCTTGAAAGCCTGCACCGTGAGCCCGCGGCGGCGCAGCGCTTCGAGGAGCCCGAGCATGAGCGTCGTCTTGCCGACGCCGCTCGACACCCCGGCGATGACGATCACAGGAACCGGGCCCGATGCGCTCACAACGAGCGCTCGGTCACGCCTGCTGACTTGAAGGTCGCCATCTCGCCCAGGATCTTCGTGGCGGCCTTGGCGAGATCGATGCAGAGCGCCGAGCCCGTCCCCTCGCCCAGGCGCATCTTGAGGTCGAGGTACGGCTCGAGCCCGAGAGCGTTCAGCACGTAGCTGTGGCCGGGCTCGGTGGAACGGTGGGAGGCGATGAGGTAGTGGCGCGCGTCGGGCTTGAGGCGCACCGCGGCCATCGCCGCGGCGCCGGCGATGAACCCGTCGAGGATGACCGGGATGCGCCAGGCCGCGCCCGCCAGGATGACGCCGCAGAGCCCCGCGATCTCGAAGCCGCCCACCTTGGCCAGCACGTCGATGCCGTCGCCGGGATCGGGCCGGTTGACGGCGAGCGCCCGCTTGATGACGGCGATCTTGCGCAGGCGCCCCTCGTCGTCCACGCCCGTGCCCGTGCCCGTGACCGATGCGGCCGGCGCGCCGGTGAGCGCGGCCACCACGGCGCTCGCCGCGGTGGTGTTGCCGATGCCCATCTCCCCCGTGCCGATCACGTCGAGCCCGTTGGCGCGCTCCGCGTAGACGAGCCCGATGCCCACCTCGATCGCCGCCAAGGCCTCCTCGCGCGTCATGGCCGGGCCCTTCGCCATGTTGCGCGTGCCCGGGCCGATTCTACGGCTGACGAGCCCCGGGTGCGCGGGCAGCGGCGACGCCACGCCCATGTCGACCACGACCACGGGGGCGCCCACGTGGCGCGCCAGCACGTTGACCGCCGCGCCGCCCTGGAGAAAGTTCTCGACCATCTGGGTCGTGACGATCTGCGGGTAGGCGCTCACGCCTTCGGCGACCACGCCGTGATCGGCCGCGAGCGTGAAGATCACGCAGCGCCGTGCCTGCGGCGGGAACTGTCCCGACATCTCGCTGAGCCGCCGGGCCAGCTCCTCGAGACGGCCGAGGCTGCCCGCCGGCTTGGTCAGCTGGTCGAGCGCCCACTGGGCCTGGAGACCCGCCGCGCCGTCGGGCGCGACGATGCGGTCAAGGAGCTTCGGGAGGACGTTCACGGTGATCCTCAGGCAGTGGGAGGTCCTTGATGGTCATGGGCAGGCCCGCGACCATCAAGTTGACGCGGTCCGCGGCGGCGGCGATGCGCTGGTTGACACTTCCGAGCGCGTCGCGGAACTGCAGGCCGACCTCTGTGGGCGGATGCACGCCGGCGCCGACCTCGTTGGACACGATGATGAGCGAGAAGCGCCGCTCGGCGAGGAAGTTCGCCAGCGCGTCGGCCGCGGCCAGGATGCTCTTCTCTTCGTCGCCCCGCAGGAGGAGGTTGGCGACCCAGAGCGTCACGCAGTCGAGGACCACCACGTCCACCCTGCCCGCGAGGCTTTCGCAGGCCGCCACCACGTCGTACGGCTCCTCGAGCGTGGCCCAGCCCGGGGGTCGCTCGGCGCGGTGGCGCGCGATCCGCGCTTCCATGTCGCCGTCGAGAGCCTGGGCCGTGGCGAGGAAGGCGCCGCACGAGCCCCGGGGCATCGCGGCGGCCAGCCGCAGGGCCTCGCGGCTCTTGCCGCTGCGGACACCTCCCAGGACGAGATCGGAGCGATGGACGACGCTCACCCGGGTCCTCCCGCGAAGACCGGTTGGAGTGGTAATGCCCGGGCAGGTCTCCTGGCTCTCGGATCGTCCTACTCCCCACGCCTTCCCGGCCCCGAACCGCTCGGGCCAGTGGCACTGCCGTGGGTTTCGTCCCCGATTACAGTGACGGGGTCGCGGCGGATTCGCACCGCCTTCCCTGGGGCCCGCACCCGGCGGGCCGCCCGGACATCGTTGACGCCGAGACCGTAGCAGACCCGATGCGACAGGTCAACCGGCTGGCGGCGCCCCAGGCCGGGCGAGAGCGGTCAGTAGCGCTGGAGGCGGTCGATCTGGCGGCGCTCCCGCTTCGTCGGGCGGCCGGACCCGGGCGGCCGCATCGCCGGCGGGGGAACGCGCGCCTCGCGCTGCGGCGGCGGCGGGGTCAGGTCCTCGTAGAGGAGCTTCGCCTGTGCGCCCGGCCCCCGGCGGTCCGACAGCGCCGCCACGCGTACGATCTTCTTCGCCCGCGTCAGCGTGATCCGCAAGAGATCTCCGGGGCGCACGGCGCGCGAAGGCTTCGCCGCCTGGTCGTTGATGTCCACCTTGCCGCCGTCGCACGCCGCGGTCGCCAGCGTCCTGCTCTTGAAGAAGCGCGCAGCCCAGAGCCATTTGTCGAGCCGCAGATCGGGCATGACGCGCTTACCGTAGCACAGGCGCTGGGCTATACTCGCGGGGCCGACGCAATCAAGCAGCCTCGAGTTGGAGGCGGCGCCTGGCCGTGAGAGACTCACGAAGATGAGGGAGACGATGCGGAAAGGCTCGATCCTGGCCGTGCTCCTGCTGGCGGCGGCTTCCGCCGTCTCGGCGCAGGGGTCCCAGGTCGTCGTCGAGGACTGGTCCAAGACGCCGGTCGGGCAAAAGGGTGTGCCCAACGGCTGGCGCACCCAGAGCTGGGGCAGCCCCAAGTACGAGTTCGAGGTTGTGAGCGAGAGCCCCACCCGGGTCCTCCACCTCGTCAGCAACGGCGACAGCTCGACCATCAACAAGGACATCAAGATCGACTGCAAGGACTACCCGGTCCTCCAGTGGCGCTGGAAGGTGGTGGAGCTGCCCAAGGGCGGCGACGCCCGCAAGAAGGCGACGGACGACCAGGCGCTCCAGATCTACGTCACATTCCCGCGCTTCCCGAACGCCGTGCGCTCGCGCGTGATCGGCTACATCTGGGACACGACCGCGCCGGCCGGGACGATCGTCAAGAGCCAGAAGACGGGGCTCGTGACCTACGTCGTCATGCGCTCCGGCGACGCCGACATCGGCAAGTGGGTGACGGAGACGCGCAACGTCTGCGAGGACTACAAGAAGATCTACGGCGAGGAGCCGGAGGAGAAGGTCGAGGCGCTCTCCATCGGCATCGACTCGGACGACACGCGCTCGCGGGCCGAGGGCTACGTCGGCGAGATTCTTTTCCGGAAGCCGTGAACGCGGGTCTCTACAGGGAGGACTGACAGTGGGCAGAGGCGGGCTCGAGCCGTACGGCGCGCTGGTGCTGCGGGTGGTCCTCGGCGTGGTCTACATCGCCCACGCCTACCTGGCGCTCGTCGTGATGGGCCCCGCCAAGGTGGTCGAGTACCAGCGCGCGATGCACATCCCCCTGCCCGAGATCGGCGTCTGGTACCTGATCGTGGCGCACGGCCTGGGCGGGATCCTGCTCATCCTGGGCCTCCTGGTGCGCTGGGCCGCCCTGGCGAACATCCCGATCATGGCGGGCGCCCTCTGGTTCGTGCACTTGCAGCAGGGCTTCTTCATCTTCGGCAGCAAGTTCGGCTACGAGTACGTGCTCGTCATGCTGGGCGCGACGATCGCCCAGGCGCTGCTGGGCGCGGGCGCCTTCACGCTCCGGAAGTAGCGCTACTTCACGACCCGCCGGACCGCGTCGACGACGTCCGCGGCCCCCGGAGTCGCGAAGGCCTCGAGCGGCGGGCTGAAGGGAATGGGGATGTTCGGACCGGCCACGCGCACGATGGGCGCGTCGAGGTCGTCGAAGCAGGCCTCCATGATCACCCACGCGAGCCAGGCCCCGACGCTGCCGCGCATGGGCCCCTCTTCGGCGATGACCACGCGGTGGGTCTTCCGCACGGACGCGGCCAGGCCCTCGCGATCGAGCGGCACGAGGCTCCGCGGGTCGACGACTTCGACCGAGATCCCCTCGCCCGCCAGCCGGTCGGCCGCCGCCAGGCTCTCGCCCACCATGCGCGCCGTCGCGATCACGGTGACATCCGTGCCGGGACGCTTCACGTCGGCCAGGCCCAGCGGCACCAGGGTTTCGGCCTCCGGCACCTCGCCCGTCACGCGGTACAGCCCCCGGTGCTCGAAGATCAGGACGGGGTCGGGATCGCGGATGGCCGTCTTGAGCAGGCCCCGCGCGTCGGCCGGAGTGGATGGGATGCACACCTTGAGGCCGGGGATGTTGACGAACCAGGCCTCGACGGAGTTCGAGTGGTGCCCGCCGGCCGACTTCCCGATGCCGTAGGGCATGCGGAGCGTGAGCGGGCACGAGATCTGGCCGCCGAACATGTAGCGGCTCTTGGCGATCTGGTTGGCGACCTCGTCCATCGCGCAGGTGACGAAGTCGGCGAAGTGCATGTCCACCACCGGCACCAGACCCGTGATGGCCGCGCCCATGGCCGAGCCCACGATGGCCGCCTCGGAGATGGGGGCGTTCCGCACGCGAGCCGGGCCGAACTCCTCGGCCAGGCCCTTGGTGACGCCGAAGGGCACGCCGAGGACGATGTCCTCGCCGATGCAGTAGACACGCCGGTCACGCCGCATCTCTTCGCGCAGTGCGAGGTTCAGCGCGTCGCCGAAATCGAGGACCGGCATCAGTCGCTCCAGGGATAGTGGACGAAAAGATCCTGGAGCGCGTCCTCCGGCGCGGGCAGCGGGCTCGACTCGGCGAAGTCCACGGCGTCCTGGACTTCCGCCTCGACAGCCGCCGCCACGCGGGCCGCGTGCGCGGCGTCGAGGAGCTTCGCCTCCTCGAGGTGGGCCCGCAGCCGCACGATGGGGTCGCGCTGGCGGCCGCCTTCGACCTCGCCGCGCGAGCGGTAGCCCTGCGGGTCGCCTTCGAAGTGACCCATGAAGCGGACGGTGCGCGCCTCGATCAGGCTCGGCCCCTCCCCGGCTCGGGCACGAGCAACCGCGCTTTCCATCGCATGGTAGACGGCAAGGGCGTCGTTGCCGTCCACGGTCGCGCCCGGGATGCCGTAGCCCGCCGCCCGCGCCGCGATGCTGCCGCCGGCGGTGGACAGGTCGTGGGCGGTCGTCGACGCCCAGAAGTTGTTCTCGCAGACGAAGACCACCGGCACCTTCCACAAGGCCGCGAGATTGACGCCCTCGTGGAAGGGCCCCCGGTTCGCCGCGCCGTCGCCGAAGACCGTCACGGCGACCTGGTCGGTGCCGCGCATCTGGATCGACTGCCCCACGCCGGGCGCCAGCACGCAGCCCGAAGTCAGGACGCCGTTGGCGCCCAGGTAACCCACGGACGCGTCGGCGAGGTGCATGGAGCCGCCCTTGCCCTTGCAGCAACCGGTGGCCTTGCCGTAGAGCTCCGCCATGAAGCCGCGGAGCGAGCCGCCCTTGGCGATGAGGTGCCCGTGGCCGCGGTGGGTCGAGAACAGGTAGTCGTCGCGTCTCAGCGGCGCGCAGACGCCGGCAGCGACGGCCTCCTGGCCGATCGAGAGGTGGATGAAGCCGGGGATGCGCCCCGCCGCGTAGAGCTCACGCGCGCGCTCCTCGGCGCGGCGGATGCGCAGCATGGTCGCGTACATCTGGAGGAGCAGATCGGGGCCGAGACGCGGGCTCACGGGGCCCGATCTTAGCCCCGGCCAGCGGGAAGGGCAATCTCGCTACTTCGGCGCGGGCCCCGGGAACTGGTCGGGCGTGACCTTGCTGTTGGTCGCCGAGAGCGGCAGCTGGGTTACCTGCCCAGCCTCGACGGTCACGTTCTGGTTCCACAACTCCATGGCGGGAGCGCCGTCCTCGGCCTTGGCGACGAGCCGGTACTTGCCGGGCGCCAGGTCGCGGACCTCGTACCGCTCGCCCAGCCGGAACGGCCGCGAGAGGTTCACCGACTTCGTGGCATCGTCGTCACCGATGAATGACGATGCCGTTGGTGTCGGCGTACTTACCGCCGCCGTCGACGGGCTGGCCCGTCAAGATCTGGTCGCCCGCGTAACGTGAATGTATGACGTCCACGAATCCGTCTTGCAGCCGTCGCCGAGTCATAGCACCGCGTGACAGGGACGTGATCGGCGTGGCGAAGACCGCGGCCGGCCTCTCCGCAGGGAGCAGACCGTCAGCGCTGATTCGTCTCGAGGGTCTGGAAGGGAGCTAGCGGCCCTGCGGAAAATCGTCGCGCACGGCGACGCTGTTGCCGGGATTCAAGTCGAGCTGCTTCTCTTCGGCGGGTTTGAGCTCGACGCGGAGGCGCCAGATCGGCTGGCCCGCAAGGCGGTTCGTCAGCATGTACGGCCCGGGCAAAACGTCGGGGAACTTGAAGTTCCCGTCTTCGTCCGTCCGAAGAACGTAGCGCCCTTCCTTGGTCGGGCTGTCGGGCTGGCCCATCAGAAACAGCTGGAGCCGCCGCATCGGCTCCGGCTTGGCGCCCGCCTCGGCGAAGAGCGCGCGGCCCACCAGCACGGCGTTGCCCACCTCGCGCTCAGGCTCGGCTGACCGGCTGGAGGCCGCGGGGACACTGGGCAGGGCCCCGGCCCGGGCGAGCCACGCCTGCGATTCGACGCGTTCCTGCGAGCCGGGTTGGGCGTTCGCCATCACCCACTGGAACTCGCGAATGGCGGCCCCGCGGTCGGTGTACGAGAGCGCGACCGCGAGTCCGTAGCGAAGCGCCACGCTCTCCGGCGTGCGGGCAAGGGCCTCGCGAAAGACGGCCACCGCCTCGGCGTAGCGACCGGCCTCCATGGCGGCGCCGGCGCGCGCCGCCGGCCCCGCTTCGACGTGAGCCGGCGGTGTGGACGTCTGCGCCTGGCAGGCGGGGCCTGCCAGCACGAGGAACCCCAAGAGCGCGATGGTGAGAGCGCGCACGTTAGCCGGAGATTTCCTTGTAGGTGCCTGGCTCTCTTGTGAAGGTCTGAGGCAGCTGCCCGCCCCCGGTTTTGGCATAGTTGCAGTTCCAGATGATGGTGGAATTGGCGCTCGTATCAGTGTCGATGGTCGTGGACGAGACGTCACGAATGTTTTGGCTTATGACGGCCCCGTCGACCCGCCCGGTGCCGGAGCCCAGAACGGTGATGTCGTTGAGGGCGTAGACCAGTCCGTGCATCTGGAAGTTCCCGCTGATGGAGAGCGACCCCGCCACGATGAGCATGCCGCTGAAGATCCCGCTCGCATCGAGCGGGGCATTGCCGTGGATGTCCACCAAGGCGAAGTCGGTGATGGGCGTCGGGGGCGGCGCGTTCTGGTCGATGTTCTGGCCGCTCACGGTGTCCACGTAGATGATGCCGTTCGGCATTCTGTTGGTCGAGTTGAACGTCACCGGGCCCCGATAGTAGGTGCCGTTCCCCTTGGCGAGGATCTTGAGGGCGTCGAGTTCGAGATTCGAATACGTGTAGGGGATGAAGGCCGCGTCCGGGACATTCTGGATGATGTCGCTGGACTGGTTCTTCACGTTATTGCCGTCTAAGCCGTAGACCCCGGCGGAGCCGCTGGTGACTGTGAACCCCTTGCTCGTCGTCCCGGCCTTGTTTCCGCAGCTCGGGTCGGACCTGGAGTCGATCAGGGCGTTCCCGCCCACGCTGATTTCCCCGCGGACGGTGAGCGCCGAGGGCGGATTGAGGAAGCGTGTCTGGAGGACGATCACCTGAATCTTCTGCTTGACCTTGGGGCCGGTGCCCGTGTTCGTGGGTGTCCAGCCGGTCGCGACGATGCACCGCTCGTTGGCGGTGGTCACGGTCACGGGACAGGGGCCGTTGGTGACGGACACGGTGAAGACACCCACCTGGGCGCCGTTGATCGTGACGGGGATGGCGGTGCTGCCATCGTAGGGCGCCGCGGGGGTGACGAGAGGGTTCGGGATGCCGTTGGCGTTGGCCGGGGCCGGGTTGTTGAGCGCCCAGATGGCCCGCTCCACGCCGCTCTCGGCGACGGCGCGGGCCTGGGCGACCTGGAGCTGATTGTTGGCCAGAACGGGCTCGGAGGCGGCCATCATCGAGAAGGCGATAATGAGCGCCGAGAGCATCAGCATCGTGAGGAGCGCCATCGGCAGGGCGACGCCGCGCTGGCTCCGTATGAGCATGTTGAGGCGATGGATGAGCATTGGATCCTCCCTACGTGTTCCGGAGACGGACGAGCATCTCGACGGTGGCCCGCTGGTTCGAGTCCGAATAGCTGGCAACGGATTCCTCGGTGCCGGTCACGAGCTGCACCAGGACGAGCTTGACGCTCCCGGCCAAGGCGGTCGGGGTCGGGATGCCATTGGCGTCGTTATCGAAGTATGTCAGGTTGAACGACACGACGCCGCCGATGAGCGGCGTCGTCACACCGTCCAAGGTTCGGTTGAGCACGGCGCCGGCGAGCTGGTACCGGACCGTATGGAGGGTTTCAAGCACGTCTTTATACTGGAAACTCATGTCCGTGGCGCTCGGGATCGCGGTCACGGACGTGGCTGAGCGGAGCTCGCGGACCATCAGCTCGAGCGCGATGCG
>DASYVT010000027.1 GCA_035936835.1 Candidatus Methylomirabilota bacterium
CCCCAGTCGCTCCTGCAGCGGGCGGATCAGGTGATTGAGTAATGAACCGGCGGGCATTCATCGGCACCGTGGCTAGCGGCCTCCTCGCCGCGCCGCTCGCCGCCGAGGCCCAGCAGGCGGCCAAGGACACTCGAATAGGCTTCCTGGCGGCCAACCTGGCCGCTGGTCCCCACCTGACCGAGGCCTTCCGTCAAGGACTGCGTGACCTCGGTTACGTCGAGGGCCGCAACGTCGTGATCGAATACCGAAATGCCGAGGGGTCGTTCGAGCGGCTCCCCGTTCTCGCGGCCGAACTGGTTGCGCTCAAGGTTGATGTCATCGTGACCGCAGGAGGCCCACTCGCCCACCTGGCCGCCAAGCAAGCGACCAGGACCCTCCCCATTGTCTTCGCTGCTGCTGACGATCCGGTTGGGAGCGGGCTCGTCACCAGCCTTGCGCGGCCGGGCGGCAATGTCACGGGGTTGTCGTTCTTCGGCCCGGAGCTAGTCGGCAAGGTTCTGGAACTGCTCACGCAGGCCGTTCCGGGGGTCACCCGGGTCGCTGTCCTCTGGCAGCCAGGTGCCGCCGGCGAACGCACGGAAAAGGACATGCTGAAGGAAGCAGACGTGGCGGCGCGGGCCCTGGGGGTGCGGCTTCAAGTCGTTGAGGCGCGAGGTCCCGCCGATCTCGACAGGGCCTTCTCGGACATGACCAGGGCACGCGCGGGCGCTCTGACTGTGTTGACAAGCGTCATGTTCGTCAATGAACGAAGACGCCTCGTGGACCTGGCGGCAAAGAACCGACTGCCGGCAGTGTACGCACAGAGGGAGTTTGTCGATGCCGGGGGCCTTATGTCCTATGGACCGGACGTTGCTGATTTGTTTCGGCGCGCCGCTACCTACGTGGACAAGATTCTCAAAGGCGCCAAGCCCGCCGACCTGCCCGTCGAGCAGCCGACGAAGTTCGAGCTGGTCATCAACCTCAAGACCGCCAAGGGCCTCGGCCTAACGATCCCGCAGTCGCTGCTGGGGCGAGCGGACCAAGTCATTCAATAGGGGACAAAGCGTGGTATCACGCGGGACACGACGGCGCGTCGAGTCATCGCGGTGTGGCGGGCGACATGCGGCTGACGGCCGCGACGCGAGCGGTCGGTCTCGCCATCTACCCCGCCTGAGGAAGGTTGGCTGGACTAGGTCGGGCTCCCTGGGCCAGGGGGTGCAGGACGTCGATCGCCCAAGCCACATTCAACCGTTCCCCGAGCCAGCTGGCGCACGCCGTCCGCGCGCCGATGCGAAGGCCTTGCACGTCGTGACACGCACGGAGAGCCTCGACGGGATCACCGGGCACCGCGGGAGGCGGCGGTGCCTCAGGCAGCGGGCGGCCGTCCGGCCGCCGGAACCGGAGAGCCCCGTCGGGTAAACGCGCGACCTGGTAGCCCTCCTCGTGCACCGCCCGGTGATGCCGCCGGCAGAGGAGGGCCAAGTTCGAAAGCGTGGTGGGACCGCCGTGCGCCCAGTGTCGGAGATGATGCCCCTGGCCGAAGCGGACACCGCAGCCGGGGAAACGGCAGCCGCGGTCCCGGTGGTGGAGGGCCCGCCTCAACGCGGGGG
>DASYVT010000028.1 GCA_035936835.1 Candidatus Methylomirabilota bacterium
GGGCACGCGCGACAGGCCGTACACCTGGGTGAGGTACGGCACGCCCCAGAGACCGAAGAAGGGCACGAAGGAGCCGTACATTGTGGCGCCCAGGAGCAGGATGGGCCAGGAACGCGGGTTGGCGGCGATGGCCGGCATGGCCGCTATCGTGTCGCGCAGGCTGGGCGCGGGGGCGCGCGGCCCCTCCGCGATGCGGGCAAGGCCCATGTCCTCCGGCTTGTCGCGGATGAAGATGAAGCAGGCGACGGCCAGGACGAGCGTGACGGCGCCGATGCCGACGAAGGACGAGCGCCAGCCGATGGCCTCGACCAGGAGGGCCAGCGGCCCCGTGCCCACGAGCGCGCCCACGGCGCCGATGCTCTGGCTCGTGCCGGCGACCGTCGCGAACTCGTGCGGGCGGAACCACTCAGACGCGAGGCGCAGCGAGGCGATGAGCATCACCGAGGCGCCTACGCCGACCAGCAGCCGGCCGGCGACCGCCACGGAGAAGACGGGCGCGGTGCCGAAGAGCATGCTGCCCGCGGCCATGGTCAGGCCGCCCAGCGCCAGCACGCGGCGGGGACCCAGCGTGTCGGCCAGGGTGCCGTTGGGCAGGGCCATGACCACGAAGCAGTAAGGGTAGACGGCGATCAGCGTGCCCAGGGCCGCCGCGGGGATCGCGAAGGCCTGCATGAGATCGCCCGCCACCACCACCGGCGCCACCCGGTGGAAGTAGGAGAAGATGTAGAGCAGCGCCGGCGCTGCGACGATGCCCCACCGCGCGCGCAGCGTCCGCCGGATCGGGTCCGTCTGAGACCCCCTAACGCATCGAGCGCGGCGGGATGCGCTTGTAGAAGAGCAGCTCCCGCGTGCCCTGGGGCAGGTTGTCGATATGGCCGCTGGGCTGAAAGCCCAGCGCCGTGTGCATGCGGATGGACGCCGCGTTGGTTTCCTCCGTCGAGGAGAACACGCGCGGCGACGGCGAGACCGCCTCGACGGACTTGAAGAACTCGCGGGCGATGCCTTTGCGACGAAAGTCCTCGCGCACCACGATCAGGCTCACGAAGGTGCACTGGAACCAGTCCGTCCGGTACGCCAGAAAGCCCACGATCTCCTTGTCCGCCTCGGCCACAATCAGGTGGTGGCGCTCCATGTGCGACTTGATGAAGGCGCCCGCGCGGTCCTCGCCGATCGCGAGGGCGGCCAGCTCGGCGCAGTCCGTGGCATCGGTGGTACGGGGCAGGCGGATTTCGATCATGGGACGGTGAGTGGAAAATACACCGGCGCGCCCTGGCGGGCAACGCGAGATACCGGCGTGCTGCCGAGGGCTCAATAGGTCCCGGGCCGGATCTGCTTGTAGAGCTCCTTCAGCTTGTCGGGCGTGAAGCCCGGCGCCTGGCAGGTGGAGATGATCTTCTTCTCGTCGGCCTCGACCTTGGCGATGGCTTCGGGGATGCCGCCCGCGATCTCGGGCGGGATCGTGACCACGCCGTGCTGGTCGAAGTGGACGATGTCGCCCGGCTTGATCCAGACGCCGCCCACCTTGACGGGAATGCCGAAGTCCACCATGTGGACGTTGGCGTGGGAAACGGAGATGTGGGCAGCGGCGAACTGGAACTTGAGCGCGCGGACCTCGTCGAGGTCTCGCACGGAGCCGTCCGTCACCACGCCGACGCAGCCCATGGCGCGGTGGATGTTGGCCTGGACCTCGCCCCACTGGGCGCCCTGGCCGCGCGGCTCGTCGAGGTCGTGGACGACGATGACGCGCGGGGCGGGGATGCTCATGACGAAGTCCCACCAGCCGAAGAGGCTCGCGCGGTGCCCCTCGATCGGGCCGTGCTCGGCCCGGATCAGGCAGGTGGCGGCGTGGCCGACCAGAGGGCCCAACTCGGGGAAGAGCCCGCGGATCTCCGAGGAGACGTTGCCCTCCTCGCGCGGCCTGACCTTGAATGTCTCGATGGCGTTGGCCACGCTGGGGCTGGTGATCTTCTTGAGAGCGTTGATCTGCTGCGTCGTGAGCGGCACGGGCTGTCCTCCTTATTAAAGGGCGGCTGGCTTGAACGGCGGTTAAATGGTGCCTTTGCGCTTCTCGATGAGCGCCTGCTTGAGCTGCTCGATCATCTGCTCGATCTGCTGGAGGTTGGGATTGGCGGCGAGCGCGCGCTGGAAGTAGGCGAGCGCCTGCTCGGGCTTGTCGAGCTGGAGGTAGATCTGGCCGTAGCCCGAGAGCGCCCCCCAGTGCTTCGGGTTGCGCTTGATCACCTCGTCGCAGTCGCGGAGCGACTTGTCGTACTCGCCGATGAAGAAGTAGACCGTCGCCCGCTTGTTCCACCCCTCGGCGAACTCGGGCTTGAGCCTGATGATCTGGCTGAACGTGTCGATCGCAGCCTGCCCCTGCCCGTGGTTCATCTGCTCGACGCCGGCGGCGAAGAGCCCGTCCACCTTCGGATCGCCCGAGCGACTCCACACCTGCCAGATCGAGCTCTCCGACAGGGCCCGCACAAGGTCGTCCAGGTCGCGAAGCGTCTTGAAGAGGGCGGGCAGATCGGCGGGCGCGCCGAGCTCGCCCATCCAGGCGGCGGCGAGGCGGCGCGCCTCGACGTCGGTGCTGCCGAGATCGCGGAGCGCCTGCTCCCGCGAGGGGCGCGGCTTGTCCTGGGCGTCCGCCGCGGCCGGCGTGAGGAGCGCCAGGCCGAGAGCCAGGGCGAGCATCTTCACTTCGACCGCCCGATGAGCGAGAGGAACTGCGCCTCGTCCAACAGGGTCACGCCGAGTCGCTTGGCGTCGTCGGCCTTCCCGCCGGGGTCCTCACCCGCGATCACGTAGTCCGTCTTCCTGGAGACCGTGCCCGTGACGCGCCCGCCGAGGCGCAGGATCGCGTCCTTGGCTTCATCCCGCGTCATGCCGCGGAGCCCGCCCGTGAGGACGAGCGTCTTGCCCGTGAGGGGACCGGGCTTGTCCGAGACGCCTTTCTCGGAGAGGTCGACGCCGACCTCGCGGAGGTGGCGGATGATCTTCCGGTTCCGATCCTCCAAGAAGAAGCGGGAGACTGAGCGGGCGATCTTGGGCCCGATCCCGGAGATCTCGTTGATGTCGTCCCCGGTCGCCTTCTCGAGGCGCTCCATGCTGCCGAAGCGGGCGGCCAGGAGCTGCGCGGCGCGCTCGCCCACCATGCGGATGCCGAGGCCGTTGAGGACGCGGGAGAGCCCGCGGCCCTTGGAGGTCTGGATGGCCTCGACGAGATTGGTCGCCGACTTTTCCGCCATGCGCTCGAGCCCCGCCAGCTGTGGGACGTCGAGCTCGTAGAGGTCGCCGAAGTCCCTGCAGAGCTCCCGGTCCACGAGCTGGGTGATAACGACCTCGCCCAAGTGCTCGATGTCCATCGCGCGCCTCCCACCCCAGTGGAAGAGCCGCTCCTTGAGCTGCGCCGGGCAGGCGACGTTGGTGCAGCGCCAGATGGCCTCGCCCTCGGGCCGCTCGGCGGGCGCGCCGCAGACGGGGCACGCCCGCGGCATGTGGAAGGGCTTGGCGCCGGCCGGCCGCTTAGCGGTGACGACCTGGACCAGGTAGGGGATGACGTCGCCGGCGCGCTCGATGAGGACGGTGTCGCCCACGCGCACGTCCTTCTTGCGCACCTCGTCCTCGTTGTGGAGGCTGACATTGCTCACGGTGACGCCGGCCAGCTCGACGGGCTCGAGCTGGGCGGTCGGCGTGAGCGCACCCGTTTTGCCCACGTTGATCGTGATGCCCTTGACCTGTGTCGTCGCCTGGCGGGCGGCGAACTTGAAGGCGATGGCCCAGCGCGGGTGGTGCGCCGTGGCGCCGAGCCTGCGCTGCTGCTCGAGGTCGTTGACCTTGACGACGGCGCCGTCGGCATCGTACTCGAGCGCGTCCCGCTCCGCCTCCAGGCGCCGGCAGTAGGCGATCACGGCATCGATGTCGGGGCACCGCTCCGACCGCGGGTTGACCTCGAAGCCGCTTTCCTTGAGGGCCTCGAGCCGCTCCCAGTGAGAGTCGAAGAGCACGGGCTCGAGGACGCTCGCATGGTAGAGGAAGATCTCGAGCGGGCGCGTCGCCGTGATCGCCGGGTCCTTCTGCCTCACCGCGCCGGCGGCGGCGTTCCGGGGATTGGCAAACGTCGGCTCGCCGGCCTCCTCGAGCCTGGCGTTGAGCCGGGCGAAGGCCTCGCGCGGCATGTACACCTCGCCGCGGACCTCGAGCCGCTTCGCGTCCTTGAGCGTTCCGTGAAGGGTCGAGGGGATGGCCTTGATGGTGCGCAGGTTCTGCGTGATGTCCTCGCCGACCCGGCCGTCTCCGCGAGTGGCGCCGCGCGTGAACCGCCCGCGCTCGTAGAGGAGCGCCACGCCGAGGCCGTCGATCTTGGGCTCGCAGACGAAATCGAACCTGGCCTGAGGAAGCGCCCGGCGGATGCGCGCCTCGAACTCGCGCAGGTCAGCCGGGCTCATCGCGTTGTCCAGCGAGAGCATGGCCACCAGGTGCTCGACGGGCGCGAAGGCCGGTCCGACGCGCCCGCCCACGCCCTGGGTCGGGCTGTCGGGCGTGATCAGCTCGGGGTGCGCCTCTTCGAGCGCGCGGAGCTCGCGCAGGAGGCGGTCGTACTCGGCGTCGGAGATCTCGGGGCGGTCTTCGACGTAGTAGAGGTAATTGTGCCGGTGGATGGCCTCGCGGAGCGCCTCGATCTTTTCGGCGGCATCCTTTGTCTTCGTCATGGTGTCTTCGTCATGGTGGCTTCGTCATGGCGAGGCCCAGAATACCACTAGCGGCGAGGGGCTTTGGTCCGGGCTTCCTCGATGAGGACGGCGACGCGCCGGCGGTCCTCGCCGGGGGGCATGAGCGTGACGAAGCGCTCCCATGCCTTGATGGCGCCGGCGTAGTCCTGCTTGACCTCGTAGAGCACCTGGCCCTTGTACATGAGCGCCGGGGTGTACTTCGGGTCGATCTTGAGCGCCTTGTCGAAGGTCTCGAGCGCGGCGTCAGCGTGGCCGCCCATCGCCACGATCAGGGCAAGGTGCGTCATCGCGTCGACGTTCGTCTCGTCGCGCTTGAGCACGGCCTGGTAGGCCGCGATGGCCTCCGGGTAGCGGCCCGCATTCAGGCTCTCGCGCGCTGCCTGGAGCATCCTGGCCATGATCTCGGGTGGGATGGGCCTGAGGGCGGCGGCCCCGGCGCCAGCGGCCCCGGTGCCGGGCGCCCCGGGCAGGAGCGGGCCGGGATCTGTCAGGGCTGGGCCGGGCATGCCGCCAACCGGCGGGACAGCGGTGGGGTCGGGCGCGCTGTACCGGCTCACGCCCACACCGAGCGCGATGCCCAATGCGAGGAGCGCCATGCCGCCGACGGTGATGGCGGCGGGGCTCCGGGTCCAGGCGCCGGGGGCCGGCGTCGCGCGCTCGACGGCAGGCGGGGCCGGAACGCCGCCCAGGGCATCGAGCTTGGTCAGCAGGTCGGCGGCGCGACCCTCGTACCGGTCCCGGAGCGCCTGGAAGTCGTCGTCCGAGAGCGAGCCCGACTCGTGGTCGAAGGTGAGCTCGTTGAGGGCGCGGTAGGTCGAGGCCTTCTCTTCGGCAAGCTCGAGCCGGCGGTCGGGCGGCGTCGCGGACGGGCCGGCTGTCCCTCCGCTCCCGCCCCGAAGAAGCGGCCAGAGGACGAGCGCGAGCGCGGGCAGGCCGATCGCGCCGATGGCGATCCACTGCGCGGCGGTCAGCACTCAGCCCTCGTCTCGCCGCGCTGCTCGCCTCCGGCTCGGCAGCGGCGTCTCATCTCGAACTTCATCGATCCGTCTCGGACATCTCGCGCCGGATGCGCTCCCGCACGGCGGGGTCGAGCTGCGAGGGCCCGGCGGCCTGTGGTGCGCGGCTCCAGCGACGGACTGTGATGGCGACCAGCACGAGCCCGATCCCGAGGCCCACGAAAGGCACGACCCAGACGAGGAGGGTGAAGCCCGACTTGGGCGGGGAGAGCAGGATCCAGTCGCCGTACCTCTCGACGAAGTAGGCGAGCACCTGCGCGGGGCTGTCGCCCGCGGCCAGTCGCTCGCGGATGATGGCGCGCATCTGGTTGGCGGTCTCGGAGGGCGAGTCCGCCACCGAGACGGTCTGGCAGACCACGCAGCGGAGCTGGGTCGCCACGTCGCGGACTGTCTGCTCGTCTACCTTTGTCGCCGCGGGCGCTGGCTGTGTCGCCGCGGGCGCTGGCGCTGCCCACCCGACGCCGGCGGCCAGCGCGACGGCAAGAGCGGCGCCGGCGAGCCCGCGTGTCATGACGGCTCCTTCAGCAGGGCGTCCAGGTGTCGGCGGGCGATGTTGTCGGTCAGCGCTCCCACGTGCTTGAAGCGCACGCGCCCCCGGCTGTCGATGAAGAAGGTCTCGGGCACGCCGTAGACACCGTAATCCACCGCGACCCGGCCGCGGGGATCGGGAGCATTCGGGAAGGAATGCTCGAAGCGGCTGAGGAACTCCCGGGCCGCCGCTTCCTTGTCCTGGATGTTGACGCCCACGACCGTGACGCCCTTGTCCTTGTAGGCCTGCCAGGTGCGCTCGAGGGCCGGCGCCTCCTCGTAGCAGGCCGGTATGCACCACGAGGCCCAGAAATTGAGCATCACCACCTTGCCGCGGAGGCCCTCGAGGCTCAGGGGGGTGCCCGCGAAGGTCGTAAGAGAAAAGGCCGCCGCGGGCCTGCCCAAAAGCGGCGAGGGGACCTCGCGAGGGTCGGTCTTGAAGCCGTAGGCCAGCAGCACCAACACCGGAATGACGGCCGCGGGGATCGCCCACCGCAGCCTGGATGCGCTCACGCCGGTCTCCGCGCGTCCGGCAGGATGGCCAGCGCCGCCCCGAGCGTCAGCACCACGCCGCCCAGCCAGAGCCAGGAGACCATGCGGTTGACCTGGAGCTTGACCGTTGCGTGGGAGCCGTCGCTGGCGAAGTCGCCCAGCACGAGGTAGATGTCCTCGAAGAAGCCGAGGCGGTAGTCCACAGCCGCGATGGGCGTCTGTTCCTGCGGGTAGAACTTCTTCGCGGGGTAGAGCATGTGGGTGCCCGCTCGCCCGTTCGTCACCGTGAACGCGCCCGTGACCTTGCCGTGGTTGGACTCCTCCGAGGCCGAGAGCCCGTCGAATCGAACCTGGTAGCCAGCCAGCTCAGTGCTCTGGCCCTTGTCGAGCGTGACCTCCTTCTGCACCGACCAGGCCTGCGAGCCCGCCACGCCAAGCGCGATGACGAGGATCCCCAGGTGGACGATGAAGCCGCCGTAGCGGCGATTCTGCCGCAGCAGCAGGTTCCAGGTCGCGGCGAGCCAGCCGTCGCCGCTCCGCCGCCGCGCCCGCACCGCGCGAAAGTAGTCGAGGGCGATCGTGCCGGCGACGAAGACGACGAGCGCCATGACCGTGACGACGAGGACATTGCCCATCCCGAAGAGCCGCAGCGTCGCTTGCGCGATGATGCCGGTGATGATGCCGGCCAGGACAGGCTTGAGGAAATTGCGCTTGAGGTTCTCGGCCGATGCGCGGCGCCAGGCGATGAGGGGCCCCACGCCCATCAGGAAGAGCAGGGCGAGGAAGACCGGGATGTTGACCAGGTTGAAGAAGGGCGCGCCCACGCTGATCTTGACTCCGCGCACGGCCTCGGAGATGAGCGGGAAGACGGTCCCGAAGAAGACGGTGAAGGCCGCGGCGACCAGGAAGAGGTTGTTCAGGAGGAAGGCGGACTCCCTCGAGACGACCGAGTCGAGCACGCCCTCGGCGCGCAGGCGCTCCACCCGCGAGGCGAGCAGCGAGAAGGAGCCGAGCAGCACCAGCGCCAGGAAGGCCAGGAAGAAGACGCCGATCGAGCCCTGGGTGAAGGAGTGGACGGAGCCGATGATTCCCGAGCGCGTCAGGAAGGTGCCGAAGATCGTGAGGCCGAAGGTCAGGATGATCAGGGAGAGGTTCCAGAGCTTGAGCATGCGCCGCCGCTCCTGGACCATCACCGAGTGCAGGAACGCCGTTGCGGTGAGAAACGGCATGAAGGCCGCGTTCTCGACGGGGTCCCACGCCCAGTAGCCGCCCCAGCCCAGCACGTGGTAGCTCCACCAGCCGCCGATGAGGAGCCCGAGTGCGAGGAAGTACCAGGCGATGATGGTCCAGCGCCGCGTGATGGTGATCCACTCCTCGCCGGTGCGCCCGACGATGAGCGCGGCTATGGCGAAGGCGAACGGCACCGTGAAGCCCGTGAATCCCAGGTAGAGGGCGATGGGGTGGGTGATCATGCCCGAGTCCTGCAGCAGCGGGTTGAGGCCGCGGCCGTCGGCCGGGATCGGCGTGAGGCGCTCGAAGGGCGGGGCCGGGATCGTCATGACGAGAAGGAAGAAGGCCAGGATGCCCAGCATGACCGAGAGCACCCACGGGTAGAGCTCGGCTTGGCGGCGCCGGTACTGGATGACCACGATCAGCGTGTAGATCGACAGCATCCAGGACCACAGGATGATGGAGCCCTCCAGCGCCCCCCAGAGCGCCGTGATCCGGTAGTAGAAGGGCGTGCCGCGATTCGTGTTGATGGCGACGTAGTGCACCGAGAAGTCGAAGGTCAGGAAGGCATAGAGCATGAGCGCGATGCAGGCGGTGATGAGCGCCCAGGCCCCCACCGCGGCCCGCTCGCCCGAGCGGAGGAGCGCCGCGCGTCCGGTGCGGGCGCTCATCGCCGCGGCAACGGCGCCCCAGAGCGCAAGGACGAACGCGGCGACGGTCGCGCCGTATCCCAGCTCCGGGATCACTTACCGTCTCCGCGCAGGCTCTTCATCAGCTCTTTATACCCCGGCTGGGCGCCGTCGTGGGGCGCCTTGTACTCCTCGGAGTGCTTGGCCAGGATCAGCGAGGCCTTGAAATAGCCGTCCTTCGTCCAGGAGCCTTCGACGACGGCGCCCCGCCCCTCGGCGAAGAGGTCGGGCGGCGCGCCCTTGTGCCTGACGGGGACGCTCGCCTTGCCGTCCCCGAGCGTGAAGGAGAGATCCAGGCTCTTGGGCTCCCACGTGAGCGAGCCCGCCTGGACCATGCCGCCGAGCCGGTAGGTCTTGCTCGGCGCGGGCGCAGCCAGGAGCTCGCTCGGCGTGACGAAGTAGACGACGGACTGGCTCACGCCCGACCAGATGAGATAGGCGATGGCCGCGGCAATGACGAGGCCGCCGGTCACGAACCTGCCGCGGCGGCTCATGCGCCCTTCCGCCCGCCGCGCGCGGCGAGCCCCTTGGCGCGGCCCGCCAGGCGGCGCCAGTACCCGAGCAGCGCGACGGCCGCCAGGCCGTACGCGGAGAAGACGTAACCCCAGTTATCCGGCATGCATGTCCTCGAGCCGTGCGATCTCCATCATCAGGTAGTCGACCTAGACGAGGAAGAGGGCGTACGAGACATAGAGCCCGTTCTCGAGCGTGGCGCTGCCCTTGGGCGCCACCGTCACAGCGCGGAAAACGGCGGTTACCATCGCAGCGATCCTGCCAGATCGCCAGGGACAGGTCAAATGCGGGTCACTTGCTCGTCAGCACCCACACACCATCCCACGGATCCGGCGGCGGATGGGCGGCGAACTCCCGCGCGCGTTCGGCCATCTTCGCCGGCGGGCCCTGCGGCGGCTCGTCCTTGCCGCTCTGGGCGCCCGCCGCATCCTGCTCCTCGTGCGCCAGAGCCTCCCAGATGGTATACGCGTCGACGAAGCGCATCGCGCGGTAGTGCGCGAGCGCGTCGGCGAAGCGCCGGACCCGATCGATCTGCTCGGGCGTCGCCTTCGCGCGCTCGACGATCGGCTCGAACACCGCGATGGGCGCCTGGCCGCCTTTGACGGTGATCCGGTCCAGCTCGCGCAGCAGAAACTCGTCCTTGGCCAGCTCCGCGGTCGAGGGCCCGATCACCACCTGGCAGCTGAAGAGGGACGGCACGCTTTCGAGCCGCGCCGCCACGTTGACCGTCTCGCCAATACCGGTGTAGTTGTACCGCTTCACCGTGCCGACGTTGCCCACGACGGCAGGACCGGAATTCAGGCCGATCTTGACCGAGAACCCTGTCTCGCCCCTCGCCACGGCCGCATCACGCTCCTGGCGGATCCGGGCGACGGCGGCGAGCGCGCCCCGGATGCCGTTCACCGCGTGTCCCGGGTCCGGTGCCGGGGCGCCCCAGAGGGCCATCACCGCGTCGCCGATGAACTTGTCCACATAGCCCCCGGTGGCGTCCACCTGCTCCACGATGTAGCCGAGGTACTGGTTGGTCAGATGCGTCAAGACCTCCGGCTCGATCTTCCCCGAGAGCGCCGTGAAGCCCGAAAGGTCGGCAAACATCACCGTCATCTCGCGCCGCTCACCCCCGAGCTTCAAGGCTGACGGCTCGTCCGCCAATCGGTCGACGACCGCCGGGGAAAGATAGTGCGAGAAGGCGTGCTGGATCCGCCGGCGCGCGCGGTCCTCAACCAGGTAGCGCACGACATAGGCCACCGCGGGTGCTACCACCAGCGCGGCGAGCGGCAGCGCCAGCGGCAGCCAGAGATCCGCTGCGAGCGCGGCGGTACCCGCGCCCAAGAGCACCGCGCCGATCAACAGCACAGCTCCGGCAGCCAGCCAGGGTGACAGGACCAGCCCCAGCAGAGTCCCGCCCGTGGCCGTCACGGCGGTCAGCCCGGCGACCACGAAGGTCGGGGCCGTCGACGTCACGCGACCGCTCACCACCGCCTCGATCGCAGCCGCGTGAAGGAACATCCCTGGGACGCTGGACGAATCCGGGTCGGAGGCGCCGAGACGTCTTAGGCCGCAGGGGTGGAACGGAGGCGAGTCGGTCCGGGCCGGAGTCAAGAACCGCCCCGACGAAATCTTGCGGTCCTCCTCCGCCAGCGTGCCGCCCACCAGGACGATCTTCCCGGCAAAAGCCCAAGCGAGCGCGTCGGGCGCTTGCTTCGCGCACCGGAGCACATCGACGACGGCGTAGGCGGGAATCCGCTCCAGGTGACGGCGCGGCGCCAACAGCACCTCGCCCGGCATCGGCGGGGCGTTCGCCCGACGCAGGAGCGCGCCGGCGAGACCGGCGAGGGCGCCATCGCGCACGGTCTCATAGCGTGCGTGGACGTGACGACGGCGCCCGTCGGAATCCGCCGTGATCTCCACGGTCCCCAGCGCGCCCTCGTCATTCCGAAGCGCGGCCAGGAAGGGCAGCGCCGGCAGCGTGGCGCCGGTGCGAGCCAGGACTACGCGCTCGCGGTGCTTGTGGAGCGCGGCCAGGAACGGGACATCAAAGTTCCGGGAGAACTGGTTGGCGCTGTAGGCGAAGACAACGTCGAACCCGACGGCGCGGGCCCCGGCCTGGAACACGTCGTCCACGATGGCAGCCCAGAACGGCCCCATCAGCACCCGAGGGTACCGGGCAAGCTCCGGGGCTTCCAGGCTCCGCCGGTCGAGAGCGATCACCGCGACGGGCGACTCTTCGGGCCGATCCTCGACGGGGAAGACGATCTCACGGGCCTTGACGAGAAGATCGAGAAGCTGTCCATCCAGCGGAAGGGGACGTCCGACCACGACGGCAACGACCACAGCGGCCAGGGCGCAGAGGGCGCACGTGAGTTCGCGGTATCGGCGCCTGGTCGCCATCAGAGCGCGGACGCAGGATGTTTCGGCAAGACGCCGGTCTAGTCGACGCTGATCAGCGTGAGGTGGTCACCGGCGGCCGTGGAAGTTCCTCGCTCCGCCCGGAACTTCAAGGTGACCTGTGTCTTGCCTCCGGCTTTCGGCACCAGGACCAGCTCGTAGTCGGTATTCGCGGCGAGGGGGGCCGCTCCGGCCGGCCAGCGAAAGCCTCGCCCACTCAGCGGCGCTTCCAGGAGTGCCGTGCCGCCCTGCGAGACGCGAACCGCGGCAAAGTCATCGGCGCGGGCCCCGACAAGCACGAAGGTCGGCGAGAGGGACAGCCTGACCTCCGGGGAGATCGTGCGCATCAGCACGCCCGCCATTTCACCCTGGCCTCTCATCCGCACGATCGGAGGACACGGGGTCCGAACTTCCTCCGGCTTGCTGCCCCCCGTGATCGTGTAGTTGAGCCCCCCGAAGGCCACCGTGCCCCCCACGACCGTGACCGTCCTGCAGGTTTGGTAGTGGAGGAACACCAGCCGGGTCCCGGGCTGTAACGAGACCGTGGCGCCGACAGCGATTTCGCTGTACGGCTGCACCTCCGGCACGGTCGTCCCGGTCTTCTCCAGCACCAGCGCCGACGCGTTCTGCGCGTCCGCACCGCTCGGGACCCACAGCAAAGCAAGGAGCGCAATACTCAGCGTCAGACGCCAGACAGTTCCCATCGTCGTCTCCCTCAGATCCCCGCTCAGCTCGTCTCGCCCGCACCTTCCCCTGCCAGGAAGAACGTGCTCGGTGCACACTAGCGGCCACGACGGCTGTGGTGCTCGAATCGAGCGGGGGATCGAGCCAGGTCGTGGGCGCGCGCTTCACCCCAGACGTACCACAGAGTCGCCGGCATGGGAAGCCCAGGGAGAGCTTCGCCGATGACCCGCAGCGCGCTCGAGCCACTACCAGGAGACGGACCTCAGGCGGCGATTCCGGCCAAACGATCGAGCCTCTGGACGAATGCGTAATGCACCTTCGTCTTGGGGTCAGCGGGTGAAATTGACCGGAGCGGCCGGCGGAGCATATACTCCTGTACGCTTGAGTGATTCGATTCGGCTCCCGAGGGGAGTGATGCTGGTGGCCGCCTCATCCTGGTCCTGTCTCTCCGCCGTGCTCGTCTTGGGCCCCTTGGCCCTGCTGCTGGCATCCTGCGCGGCTGGCACCGACAGTGTCGCCACCGCTACCGTCACGGCCCAGCCGGCGCCGGGTGGCAGACGCGCCGACGATTTCCTCCCCGTGGATTGCCTTCTGCCCGGCCAGATCCGCCGGCTCGGCCAGATGACGTACTTGACGGCGCGGCGGCCGATGAAGACTTCTGCCAGCGACTGTGAGATCCGCGGCGGCGAGTACGTGGCTTTCGACCGCGCCAACTACGCCACCGCCCTCAAGGTGTGGCTGCCGCTGGCCGAGGGCGGTGACGCCGCGGCGCAGACCTATGTCGGCGAGATCTTCGAAAAGGGGCTCGGAGTCCCGCCCGACCACCAAGCCGCCGCCAGCTGGTACCGGCGCGCCGCCGACCGCGGCTACTCGCGCGCCGCCATCGACCTCGGCCAGCTCTACGAGCAGGGGCTCGGCGTCCCCAAGGACACGCTTCTGGCGCTCGGCTGGTACCGCAAGGCGGCGGGGCTCTCGGACCTGGCCTTCGGCGTCGCCCCCGCCGCGGCGCCGGGCGCCAACGCAGCCGAGGTCGAGCGGCTCCGCACCGAGGTGGGCCGGCTCCAGCTCCAGCTCAGCGCCAAGCAGGCCGAGCTGGACCGGACGCAGCGCGACCTCGCCGGGCTCCACAAGAGCGTCGAGCAGCGCCGCGCGGAGGCGGACACGGAGCGCGGCGCGCTCGCGCGCCTCCGGCAGGAGCTGGACGTCTCTCGGCGGAGCGAGCAGGCAACGACGGCACGGCTCCGCGACCTCGAGACGGCGGTCCCCACCCGTGAGGCCCAGCTCGCGGTGCGCGACCAGGAGGTCGCGGGCCTCCGCGCCGCCCTCGCGCGCACCGAGGCCGACTCCACGGCGAAGAAGTCCGAACTGGACCAGCTCCAGCAGCGGATCGGGGCGGAGTCGGGCGCCCAGCGCGCCGCGCTCGAGCAGCAGCGGCGCGATGCCGCGGCGGAGCTGGCGCGGGCGCAGCGCGACCTGGAGGGGCTCAAGAAGATCGTGGCCGAGCGCGGCCGCGAGGCCGAGGCCGAGCGCGGCAAGGTGGCCGGGATGCGCCAGGACCTCGAGGCCTCGCGGCGCGGCGAGCAGGCGGCGACGGCGCGGCAGCGCGAGCTGGAGAAGTCCGTGGCCGAGGGCGAGCCACGGTTGGCCGCTAAGGACCGCGAGCTGGCCGACCTCCGCGGTCGCCTCGCGCGCTCGGAGCAGGACCAGGGCGCGCTCCGCGCCGAGCTGGGCCGCCTCCAGCAGCAGACCGCGGCGGTGCCGGTGGGCTCGCGCGCTCTCACCGAGGGGGCCGCGCCCCGGGTCGGCCTGCCCAAGCCCACGGCCGGGGTGGTGTTCGGCACCTACCACGCGCTCGTGATCGGCAACAACAACTACCGCGAGCTCAGCAAGCTCCGCACCGCGGTGAACGACGCGCGCGAGATCGCCCGCATCCTCGAGAGCAAGTACGGCTTCCGCGTCACGCTCCTGCTGGACGCCGACCGCTACCAGACCCTCTCCGCGCTGAACGGTCTCCGGGAGCACCTCACCGACAAGGACAACCTCCTCATCTACTACGCCGGCCACGGCGAGCTGGATGCGAAGAACCAGCGCGGCCACTGGCTGCCCGTGGACGCCGAGCCCGGCAGCAGCGCGAACTGGATCTCCAACGTGGCGGTGACCGACATTTTGAACTCCATGTCCGTCCAGCAGCTCCTGGTGGTGGCCGACTCCTGCTACGCGGGCACGCTCACCCGCTCGTCGGTGGGCCGGCTCGAGGCGGGATTGAGCGAGGCCGAGCGCCTCAAGGTGATCCAGGTCATGGCGCAGAAGCGCTCGCGCATGGTGATGACCTCGGGCGGCGTGGAGCCCGTGCTCGACTCCACGGGCGGGCTGCACTCCGTCTTCGCCCAGTCCTTCATCGAGCTGCTCCAGAGCAATATCGGGGTGCTGCCCGGCCAGGAGATGTTCGGGTTCCTGCAGATCCGGGTGGCGGCGACGGCCCAGCGCCTCAACACCCAGCAGGTGCCCGAGTACGCGCCCATCAAGTTCGCCGGTCACGAGGCCGGCGACTTCTTCTTCGTCCGCGCGAGCAACTGACGGGCTGGGCGCCCGGCCCCGGATCTGATCTCCGGGCGGTATCTCCACCCCGCTGACCGCGGCGGGTGTCCACCGACGCAACCGTTCATGCAGCGGAACCTCTTACCGCATTTGGCGTTTGTTCTTGACAAGCCTGCCGGCGAACGGTAAGGTCGCGATGATTTGGGCTCGCAGGCGGAAGCCGAATTGGAAACTCAGCGATCTCGAACAAAGGGGGAAGCGGGATGAGAACGATGCTGACCCGGCTGACGGTGCTGCTCTTCCTGGCTCCCGGCCTCCTGTTGCTCACGGTGGCCGGGGTCGAGGCCCAGGACAAGTGGTCGTTCGTCTTCACCCCGCAGGTCTGGTTCGAGAACGTCCGTAATAACGGTTTTGCGGCCTCGAACAATGCCAGTGGTTTAAGCAGCAATACGTTCCTTCAGGTAGTCCCGTCGACTGCCCTCGACAGCACTGGCGCCGACCCCACGTCCTACTTCTTCCCCCAGTGGGGAGGGCAGTTCGCGGCGCAGCGTGGCCCGTGGACCTTCGGCGTGGCCGCTCAGTACCTTTCGTTCGAGACCAGTAACACGTTTACCACGACTAGCGCGACCTTTCCATGCTCGCCCGGGAACCCTTTTTGCACTCCGGGAAGCCAAATCGCCTTCACTCCTCCTTTCCGGGGTGATAAACTCTACACCGAGATCATCAACACGGATCGCACAGATGTCGATGTGACGGCGACCTACTTCTTCCCTGACGTGATCAAGGATCTGTTGGATGTGACGACAGGTCTGGGCTTCAAGTGGATACGAGCGAGTGGTCACCGGACCCTATCGAACGTCAACACCGGCATCCTAGGGGCCAATCCCACGTTTACCTTCAGTGCTTTTCCCGCGCAATACTTCCGCAAGAGCTGTGGAAATCTGAATAGTTATCTCTCTACATTCAACCGGACATTCAACGCTCCAGACGACTGTCTGACGAACAGGGCAAGCTTTCTCGACCAATATTACGGCGCGACCATCCCGACCACGCTCAACTTCCACCTAACGCCGGACGGCAAGTGGCTGCTGCCCCTGACCATGACACCGTTCCTCGGATCCGAGGGGAGCAGCGACCAAGTGCTGGGATGGCAGACCAGCTTTGCCTACGGCGGCACGTTCGACGTCGGGGTTCGGTACGTCTT
>DASYVT010000029.1 GCA_035936835.1 Candidatus Methylomirabilota bacterium
CGGGCGCGGTATCCCGGTGGACACGCACAAGGAAACGGGCAAATCGGCGGCCGAGGTGGTCCTCACGGTGCTCCACGCCGGCGGCAAGTTCGAGCACTCCGCGTACAAGGTGTCGGGCGGCCTGCACGGCGTCGGCATCTCGGTGGTCAATGCGCTCTCCGAGTGGCTGGAGCTCGAGGTCCGGCGGGGCGGCAAGGTCTGGACGCAGCGGTACGAGTATGGCGCGCCCCAGGGCGACCTCGCGCCGGGCGAGAAGACCTCGAAGCACGGCACCCTCATTCGCTTCAAGCCCGACTCGAAGATCTTCGAGGAGACTTCGTTCTCCTTCGACACGCTGTCGAATCGCCTGCGCGAGATGGCCTTTCTCAACAAGGGCCTCAAGATCGTCATCGAGGACGAGCGGGACGAGCGCACGCACACGTTCCTCTACAAGGGCGGCATCATCGAGTTCATCAAGCACCTGAACCAGAACAAGACGCCCGTCCACCCCAAGGTGCTCTTCTTCGAAGGCAAGAAGGACAACATCGAGGTGGAGGTGGCGCTGCAGTACAACGACGGCTACCAGGAGAACGTCTTCTCCTTCGCCAACAATATCAATACGCGCGAGGGCGGGACACACCTGACGGGCTTCCGCGCCGCGCTCACGGGCCAGATATCGACCTACGCCCAGGCGCAGGGCTACCTCAAGACCTTCAAAGGAGCGGTCACGGGCGATGACGTGCGCGAGGGCCTGACGGCCGTTGTCTCGGTACGCATCCCGGATCCCCAGTTCGAGGGGCAGACGAAGGCCAAGCTCGGGAACTCGGAAGTCAAAGGCCTGGTGCAGCAGATCGTCAACGACCGGCTGGCCGAGGCCTTCGAGGAAGACCCGACGACGGCGCGGAAGATCGCCGACAAGTGCGTGCGCGCGGCGCAGGCGCGTGAGGCGGCCCGCAAGGCGAGGGAGCTCACGCGCAAGGGCGGGCGCGACGACGAGGGGCTGGCGGCCAAGCTCGCCGACTGCTCCGAGCGGGATCCGCAGTTCCGCGAGATCTTCCTCGTGGAGGGCGACTCGGCCGGCGGCTCGGCCAAGCAGGGGCGCGACCGGAAGACCCAGGCCGTGCTGCCGCTGCGGGGCAAGATCATCAATGCGGAGAAGGCGCGCTACGACAAGGTCCTCTCGCACCAGGAAATCCGGCTCCTGATCTCGGCGTTGGGGACGGGAATCGGGCCCGAAGAATTCGACATCTCCAAACTCCGCTACCACAAGGTCATCCTGATGACCGACGCCGACGTGGACGGCGCGCACATCAGGACGCTTCTGCTGACCTTCTTCTTCCGTCACATGGTGGCGATCCTCGAGGCGGGCCGGCTCTTCATCGCCCAGCCGCCGCTCTTCAAGGTTAAGAAGGGCAAGGCCGAGCGGTACCTGATGAGCGAGCGCGAGATGGAGGAGTTCCTTCTCTCCCAGTGGGTTGAGAAGGCGACCGTGAAGATCCCTGGCAAGACCCAGCCGCTCAAGGAGGAGGCGCTACTCGAGGCCCTCAAGCGCGCGCTCGAGTTCCGGAGGCTCTTCGCCAAGTTCGCGCGCCGCGGCGTGCCCCCGGCCATCCTCGACGGGCTGCTGAGGAAGAAGTTTAAGGGCACCAAGCGCGGCGTGGGCGACACCGAGATCGGCGCGGCGGTCGTCGAGGTCGCGGGCGAGATCGAAGGGTGGAGCGCGCGGCTTGCGGGCGGGGATAATGGCGACGCCGCGGTCATCCAGGTCGCCGGGCCGCATCCGGTCGCGTTCAGCCCGGATCTGCTGAAGTCGCCGGACTACGGACAGCTCTTCGACTGCCACGGCGAGATTGCGGCCCTCCACAAGGGGCCGTGTACCGTGGTGGACGACGGCGGCAAGGAAGTCACCACGCGCACGCTGGAAGAGCTCATCGGGACGATCATGGGTTTCGCCAAGGAAGGGGTCTCGCTCCAGCGCTACAAGGGGCTCGGCGAGATGAACCCCGAGCAGCTTTGGGAGACGACCATGAACCCTGAGACGCGCACCCTTCTCAAGGTGACCATGGATGACGCCGTCGGCGCCGACGAGATCTTCACCATCCTCATGGGCGACGCCGTCGAGCCGCGGCGCGAGTTCATCGAGAAGAACGCCCTCGACGTGGTTAACCTCGACATCTAGCCTCCAAGAACTCGCATGAGCCCAGAGCGCCTGACCCCGGTCCCGATCGAAGAGGAGATGCGGAGGTCGTACCTCGACTACGCCATGTCCGTCATCGTCGGCCGGGCGCTGCCCGACATCCGCGACGGCCTCAAGCCGGTGCACCGGCGCGTGCTCTATACCATGAGCGTGCTCGGGGTGGCCTGGAACCGGCCCTACAAGAAATCGGCGCGCATCGTCGGCGATTGCATGGGCAAGTACCACCCGCACGGCGACTCGGCCATCTACGAGACGCTCGTGCGGATGGTGCAGGAGTTTTCGCTTCGGTATCCGCTGGTGGACGGGCAGGGCAACTTCGGCTCCATCGACGGCGACCCGGCGGCGGCGATGCGCTACACCGAGGCGCGGCTGGCCAAGATCGCCCACGAGATGCTCGCGGATATCGACAAGGACACCGTCAACTTCGTTCCCAACTACGACGAGAACGAGCAGGAGCCCGTCGTCCTCCCGACCCGGATCCCGAACCTGCTCGTTAACGGATCCTCGGGAATCGCCGTCGGCATGGCGACCAATATCCCGCCGCACAATCTGACGGAGATCGTGGACGGGCTCGTCATGCTGATCGAGAACCCCGACGTCACGGTCGACGACCTGATGAAGGTCATCCCGGGGCCGGATTTCCCGACGCGCGGCTTCATCTACGGCCGGGCCGGGATCCGCGAGGCCTACACCACCGGGCGCGGCATCATCACGCTTCGGGCCAAGGCGCACGTCGAGAAGCTGCGCGGCGGCCGCGAGGCCATCATCGTCACCGAGCTGCCCTACCAGGTGAACAAGGCTACGCTGATGGAGAAGATCGGCGAGCTCATCCGCGACAAGAAGATCGAGGGCGTTTCCGAGCGCCGCGACGAGTCGAGCCGCGAGGGGATCCGCGTCGTGCTGGAGCTGGGGCGCGGGGACATGCCGCAGATCGTCATCAACCAGCTCTACAAGCACACGCAGATGCAGACGACCTTCGGCATCATCATGCTGGCGCTGGTCGGCCGGCGGCCGCAGGTCGTCACACTCAAGCAGATGCTGACCGAGTTCATCTCCTTTCGCCGCGAAGTTGTCACGCGGCGGACGAAGTACGATCTCGCGCGTGCGGAAGAGAAGGCGCACATCCTCGAAGGCCTTCGCAAGGCCATCGATCAGCTGGACCTCGTCATCCGGCTGATCCGACAGGCGGAGCATCCGGAGGCGGCGAAGGACGCCCTGATTCGGCGCCTCGACCTGTCCGAGATCCAGGCGAAGCACATCCTCGAGATGCGCCTGCAGCGGCTGACCCAGCTCGAGCGCCACAAGATCGTGGAGGAGCACGAGCAGACGCTGGCGCTCATCGCCGACCTCAAGGGCATCCTGGCCTCCGAGGAACGGTTGATGGGCATCATCAAGGACGAGCTCGCGGCGCTCAAGAACGACTTCGGCGACGAGCGGCGCACGGAGATCCTCGAAGAGACGGCGGACCTGACGATCGAGGATTTGCTGGCCGACGAGGAGATGGTCGTCACGATCACGCGCTCCGGCTACATCAAGCGGACGCACGTGGAGGCGTACCGCAGCCAGAAGCGGGGCGGCAAGGGCGTCACCGGCATGGAGACCAAGGAGGAGGACATCGTCGAGGATCTGTTCGTCGCCTCGACGCACGCGTACCTCCTCTTCTTCACGAACAAGGGCAAGGTCCACTGGCTCAAGGTCCACGAGATCCCCGAGGGCGGCCGCCAGGCCAAGGGTAAGGCCATGGTCAACGTGCTCTCGCTTGCCGAGGGGGAGATGGTCGCGACCTGCGTCCCCGTGCGCGACTTCGCGTCGGGCGGCTACGTCTTCTTGTCCACCAAGCGCGGAACCGTCAAGAAGACCGAGCTCGTCGCCTTCTCGCATCCGCGGGCGGGCGGCATCCTCGCCATCGACCTCGACGAGGGCGACGAGGTCATGGCCGCGCGGCGTACCGACGGCCGGCGCGAGGTCCTGCTCTCGACCAAGGCCGGCACGATCATCCGCTTCCCCGAGGAGGACGTCCGGCCGATGGGGCGGACAGCAGGCGGAGTGCGCGGGATCGACGTCGAGGAGGGCGATCAGGTCATCGCCGCCGAGGTCGTGCAGGAAGGCGCCACCGTGCTCACGATCACCGAGCGCGGCTACGGCAAGCGCACGCCGCTCGACGAGTACAGGCTGCAGGGCCGCGCCGGCAAAGGCATCATCGACATCAAGACCGAGGGGCGCAACGGCTCCGTGGTGGGGATGCTGCAGATCCGCGAGGGCGACGACATCCTGGTCATCACCACCAACGGCAAGATGATCCGCGTCCACGGCGACGACATCACGAGCCA
>DASYVT010000030.1 GCA_035936835.1 Candidatus Methylomirabilota bacterium
AAGATGGGCGATGCGGGCGGCGATCTGGCCGCTCGTAAACATCTCCACGATAGAGAGTGTCGCCTGACGCGCCGTGAGCTCTGCCAGCACCACGCCTTCCAGCGTCTGATCATCTTCACCCAGGATGAAGTTGCCGAGCCGCTTGCGTATCTCTCGCTCCACCGGTTCGAGCTTGCGTCGGATATCGTCCAGGTCGGCGCCGCGAGCTGTCAGCTTGGTCTCGAGCTGCGGATAGTGGGCGCGGAAGCCGAGCTTCACGCTCCCGTCCGGCACGAGCGCCTCCACTCCCGTGAGCAGCGAGTCGACGTGCGATTCGCCGAGCCCGTACGAGTGAAACCGCTTCAGATGGATGATCGCCTGCAGGCCGCTCTTGGCGAGGAGGCGCGGGATGATCTGCTCCTCGAGCATCCGCTTGAGCTCGCGCGGGACTCCGGGAGTGAAGAAGAACCGGGCCTTGCCGATGTCGAGCGCGAATCCGCAGGCGGTGCCGATCGGGTTGTCGATCACCTCCGCGGTGACGGGCAGCATGGCCTGCTTCCTGTTGTTCGGCGGCATCACGCGGCTGCGCCGGTTGAAGAAGTCCTCCATCCGGACCAGCCACTCGTCGTTGAGGACGAGCTCGACGCCGGCGGCCTGGGCGGCGACTTCCTGGGACAGGTCGTCGACGGTGGGGCCCAGGCCGCCGTTGACGATAACCGCATCGGCGCGCTGTCCCGCGAGCTGAAACGCCTGCAGCAGGCTCTCGCGGTCATCGCCGACCGTCGTTTCCCAGTGGACGGAGAGGCCGACGTCCCCGAGCTTCTGGCTCATGTAGCTGAAGTTGGTGTTGACGGTTTCCCCCGTCAGCACCTCGTCGCCCGTGCAGATGATCTCGATTCGCATGCCTGGCCTTTCAGGAGCCGGCCAAGGTCGGCCGGTCGAAGCGGAGGTCACGCCAAAGGGGTTGAAGCGCGTCGCGCCCGAGCGCTAGTCGCGCGAGCACGTCCCCCACCACCGGGGAGAGAGCGAAGCCATGGCCGGAGAAGCCTGCCGCGACGAGCACGCCCTCGACGCCGGGGAGCGGACCTATCACGGGGAGCTCGTCGGGCGTGAATGCCTCGAGCCCAGCCCAGCTCTCGGCGAGCTTGCAGCCGGTCAACGCCGGGTAGACTTCGCCAGCGACTTCCAGGCTTGCCTTCACGCTCTCATCGAGCACTTCCCATCGATTCGCCTCATGGTCTGCGATCCGCGCCGGCCAGCCGCCGCCGATCAGGTAGGCGCCATCGGCGAGCTGCTTGAGGCTCAACTTCCTGTCGAAGCAACTGACGACAGGCGCCAGCCCGATCGGCCCCGGCTCGGACAGCAGCATCTGAAGCGGCCGCGTGATCAGCGGAAGGCTGACGCCGAGGCCCACCAGCAGGGAAGCGGTCCAGGCGCCGGCCGTCACGATGGCGACGTCAGAGGGCTGCCGCGCGCCGTCGCCGCGCTCGACGCCCACGACGCGGCCGCGCTCGGCCACCAGCCTATTCACGCCCACGCCCTCTTCGATGCGCGCGCCGAGACGTCGCGCCGCCGCTGCGAAGGCTTGCACCGTGGCCATCGCCCCGGCCTGGCCATCGATGGCGGAGTAGACGCCACCGAGACAACCGGGCGTGATGCCTGGCGCCAGACGTCGCGCCGATGCCGCATCGACGGTCTCGAGGGGGACACCGTCGGCGCATTGCTCGGCGGCCCAGGTCGGCGCCGCCTGCCATGCCTTGTCATCGAGCGCCACGCGAAGCCCGCCGCCACGACGGTAACGGGTTTCACCTTCCAGCTCGCGGTCGAGCCCCGGCCAACGCCCGAGACTCTCGAGGGCGAGCCGCCGCTCCGCGGGATCGCGGCCCATTGCCCGCACGCCGGCAGCGCTCGCCCCCGAAGCGGCCGAGCCGACGCGCGCGCGCTCGAGCACGGTCACGGACAGCGACGGATCGGCCCGGCGGAGATGGAACGCGGCGCTCAGGCCCATGAGACCGCCTCCGACGATCACGACAGACATGGAGGGGAGTCTAACCCGAATCACTCAGGCGCAAGCAGAGCCGTCAAACCCCATGGTAGGCTAGGCCCTCGCTTCGGAATTCGCTCACTCACAAGGAGGAGCACGCATGAGGTCGTTGCGCACTGCCGTTGGCGTCTTCGTGGCGTTGACCCTGATCTTCCTCGTGGGCCGTCCCGCAGCAGCCGCGGAGACCATCCGCATCGGCTACCTCGGCCCCCTGACCGGCATCTTCGCCCAGGCCGGCAGGGACATGCTCGACGGCCTCAAGCTGTCGCTCGAGGAGGTCAGTTACCAGGCGGGTGGCCGCAAGATCGAGCTGGTCGAGGAGGATACCGAGGGCAACTCGGCGACGGCGCTCGCCAAGTACCGTAAGCTCGTCGATCACGACAAGATCCACGTGCTCACGGGCGTCCTCCTCGCGAACGTGGGCAACAGCCTGGTGCCGCAGATCGAGCGCGACCAGCTCCCGACGCTCTTCCTCACCACGCCCGATGACCTGACCAAGCGCAAGATCGCCAAGTGGCTCCTGCGCTCGAACTTCGCGGCGAGCCAGATCATGCATCCGCTCGGCGATTACGCGGCGAAGACGCTGAAGTACCGTCGGGTGGCGACCGTCGCCATGGACAATCCCTTCGGGCACGAGGAGATCGGCGGATTCCAGCGCGTGTTCGAGGACGGCGGGGGCAAGGTCATCCAGAAGCTCTGGGTGTCGCTCAACGCGCTCGACTTCGCGCCGTACCTGACCCAGATCGAGAAGGACGTCGACGCCGTCTGCGCCGTCTTCGTGGCGGGCCAGGCCGTACGCTTCGTGAAGCAGTACGGAGAATCCGGGCTCCGGGGAAAGGTGCCGCTCATCGGCACCGGCGTCATGACCGACGAGAGCGCGCTGCGGGGCATGGGCGACGAGGCGGTCGGGATCGTCGGCTCGCTCCTCTGGAGCCCGACCCTCCAGAACCCCGCCAACCAGCGATTCATGAAGCTCGCCGAGGCGAAGTTCGGGAGAACGCCGGCCTACTTCAGCGCCATCATGTACAGCTCGGGGCGGTGGATAGCCGAGGCCGCGCAGTCCCTGAGCGGCCAGGTCGAGGATCGCGAGAAGCTCGTCCTCGCGATACGTCGCGCCATCGAGCGGACGCCCGATCCGCGTGGACCGATCAAGCTCGACGAGTACGGCAACCCGACGGAAAACGTCTACATCGTCCGCGTGGACAGAGCCGGCGGCAAGCTCGTGAACACCGTCATCCACACCTATCCGCTCGTATCCCAGTTCTGGACGTACAAGCCGGAGGAGTTCCTCAAGACCCCCGCCTACTCGCGCGACTATCCTCCCGTCAAGCCCTGACGTGCCGTCCGATGCGCTTCGGGTTCTTTTTCTGGCCGTACACGCCGGAGTACACGGCGCGCATGGCGCGCCTCGGGGACGAGCACGGCTTCGACATGGTCGGCATCGCCGACACGCCGGGCAATGCCATGGACCCGTGGGTCGCGATGACGCTGGCCGCTTCGGCCACATCGCGCGTGCGGCTCGCCACGTGCGTGACGAACCTGGTCACTCGCCATCCGGCCATAACGGCGTCGGCCGCGGCGTCCGTCGACGTCGCCTCGGGCGGCCGTACCATTCTCGGTATCGGCTCGGGGCACAGCGGTGTCGCCAACGTCGGCGGCGCTCCCACGGGGGCGGGGGCCTTGCGTGAAGGGGTCGGGTTTCTCAGAACGGTGCTGAGCGGGGAGCCGGCGTCGTGGCGCGGCGTCACCACGCACCTGCCCTGGGTGCGGCGCCGCGTGCCGGTCTATGCCGCCGCGTCGGGACCGGGTGCGCTCCGCGCGGTGGGCGCCGTGGCCGACGGCGCGTTCGTGAACTACGGTCTCGGATCCGAGCACGTGAGCCGGGCGCGGGAGCTGATCGAGGCGGGCGCCAAGGAGGCGGGCCGGCCGGTGGCCGACGTCGACGTGTGGTCCATCGCCTGCCTCGACGTGAGCGCCCGGCGCGAGACGGCCTACGAGAAGCTCGGCAATATTCTGGGCTTCGTCGCCGCGTACATCCTTGGACCCGATCCGGAGGGGCGCGGCGTTCCTCCGGAACTTGTGCCCAGCGTGCGGGAGCTCCGGGCCAGCTACACGACGCGGCAGCGGGAGATGGACCCCACGCTGGTGAAGCGGCTCGGCCTCTTCGATTACCTTCGCGCCCGGCTCGCCATCGCGGGGACGCCCGAAGACTGCGTCGGTCAGGTGCGCGCCGCCGAGGCCGCGGGGGTGACGCAGCTCATGTTTACGGTCAGCCTCGCCGCCGATCCCGTGAGCACCGTGGAGCTGTACGGGCGCGAGGTGATGCCCGCGCTGGCGCGTTGAGAAAAGGCGGATCGAGTTGATCGTCGACGTCCCCTGCGCTTCTGGCGGGCGTGGCGTGTGTGGGCGCGGATCGTCTCGTCATCGGTAGCGACGCGCCGTTCGCGGTGGGCAGCCTCGCCCGCTCGATCGCGTCAATCCGCGAGTTCGAGTTTCTTCCAAGGCGCGACCGGGAGCGGATCCTCGGCGCGAACGCGAAGGCGTTTCTCGACGGCAGCGCCTGAGCGCGCCGCCCGGGCTCCCACGTCACTGGAGACGCGGGATCACGCGCTCGGCGAAGAGCCGCATCGAGGCGAGCACGCGCTCGTGCGGGATCCGTCCGCCGACGTTCATCCAGACGGACAGCGTCGTGTAGCCGAGGGACTCGCGCAGCTCCAGCAGGCGCTCGGTGACCGCTTCGGGCGTGCCGTAGACGACCAGCTCCCGGAGGACCTCGTCGTAGCTCATGCGCCCGAGCTTGGCGGCTTCCTCCCGCCTCGTGCCTCCCTTGCCGAGCGCCTCGGCGATCACGCGGAAGAAATGCATGGTGCTCGCCTCGGGCTCCTCGCGCGCCCGGCGCTCGGTGTCGGCCACGTAGACGGGCACGATCAGCGCAACTGGGCCAAGCCCCGGATGCCCGGCCTCGCGCCAGCCCTCGTGGTAGCCGCCGATGAAGCGCTCGAGGTCGCTGATCGATGTCGTCCGGACCGCGATGAAGATCGGCAGGCCCATGCGCCCGACCAGCGGATAGGTCTCCTGGGTGGTCGCGGCGACGCGGAGCGGCGGATACGGTTTCTGGAACGGCTTGGGCAGCACACAGACGTCCCGGAACTGGAAGTACTTGCCCTCGTAGGTGAACCGCTCCTGGGTCCACGCCTTGATCAGGATGTCGAGCGTCTCCTGGAACCGCTCGCGGCTCTCGCTGTAGGGGATGTTGAAGCGCTGGTAGTGCTCGGGCAGCCCGCTCCGCCCCACGCCGAAATCCAGCCGCCCCTTGCTCAGGTGGTCGAGGGTGGCCACGTCCTCGGCCAGGCGCAGCGGGTGGGCGAGCGGCAGGACCTGGACGGCGATGCCGATCTTCACCCGCCGGGTCCTGGCGGCGATGGCCGTCGCGACGATGAGCGGTGAGGAGAGTACGGAGCGGTCCTTCTGGAAGTGGATCTCGGCCAGCCACACGGCGTCGAAGCCCATCTCCTCGGCCGCCGTCATCTCGGCGAGCGACTCGTCGAAGGCCTGAGCCTCGTCCATCCCCGGCGCGCACTGGAACTCGGTGAAGAGCCCGATCTCCATGCTATCCCCGGAACCGCGGCATAACTTCGTGGGCGAACAGCTCCATCGACCGGCGGATCTTCTCCTGCGGCAGGCCGCCGAAGTTCATCCAGCAGAGCACCTGTCCCACGCCCATCGCCTGCATCGTCTC
>DASYVT010000031.1 GCA_035936835.1 Candidatus Methylomirabilota bacterium
TCCGGGAGCCCGGCGGCGCGGGCGACGGCGACGTCGGTGTGGATCGGGTTCCAGATGCGCGCGCACTCCGTGTAGACGTGGGCGAGCCCGGCAGGCACCGCCACGGGCAGCTCGACGGCGCCTGCCGGCATCTCGAGTCCGTCCCGCACTTCAGGTCGAAAGCCGGAGTCCTCTCCCTCGAACCCAACGTCGCGATAGACACTCCCGTAGTCCGTGGTGCTGACGGGTCGGCCCTCGGCGTCGACGGTCTCCTGGCGGACGGTCATGAGCGTGCCCGCGCGCCGGTGCGCGAGCCCCGTCACACGCGCGCTGGTGGAGAGCGTGTCCCCCGCGCGCGGCGGGCGATGCAGGGTGAGGTCGTGGGTGGCGTGGACACTGCGGATCGCGAACTCCTCCTGGGTAGCCCGCTCGCGGAGAGCCAGCATCGCCGGCCACTCGTAGCAGACGGGGAAGAGCGGGTGGGCGGCCGGCCCACCGGGCGCCAGCGTGTCGTAATAGCGCGCGTCCGTCTCGCCGAGGGCGGCGGCGTAGGCCATAAGCCAGCGCGCGTCAATGTCGTGAGCGATGGGGCCCACGGTGACACCGACGATGTCGCGCGAGAGCGCGAGCGATCTCGCCATGGTCATCGCGCCTGTGCCGTGGCGCCCGAGGCGAGCATGCCGTCGATCTCGGGCTGGCTGAACCCGGCCTCGCGCAGCACCTCGACGCTGTGCTCGCCCAAGCGCGGCTGGAGGCGCCGGATCTCGCCGGGCGTCCGGCTGTACGTCGTGGGGATGTCGGGCATGCGCAGCGTGCCCTCGCTCGGATGCTCGACGACCTTCCAGAAGCCGGTTGCCTCGAGCTGCGGGTCGGTCAGGAGCGACTCGAGCGTGTTCACGACGGTCGCCGGCACGCTCGCGCGCTCGAGCGCCTGGAGCCACTCGGCCGAGGTGCGCGTGGCGACGATCTTGCCCAGCTCCTCGTAGAGCACCTCGATGTTCGCCAGCCGGGACTCCAGTGTCGTGAAGCGCGGGTCGTCCTGCAGCTCGGGGCGGCCCGCGATCTGGAAGAACGTCCTCCAGTGCGCGTCGGTGTAGGGCACCACGGCGAGATGGCCGTCCTTCGTTTGGAACGGGCGCCGCCAGCGGCTGAGGATGCGCTTGTAGCCCGCGCTCTCGATTGGCGGGATGAACGTCTCGCCGTAGAGATGCTCGACCATGACGTACGCGGCGACGGTCTCCATCATCGGCACCTCGATCGCCTGCCCCAGGCCGGAGCGCTCGCGCTCGAACAGGCCCGCCAGGACCGAGGAGAGCACGGCGAGCGAGCTGGTCTTGTCGGCGACGATCGTCGGGACGTAGCGCGGCTCGCCCGCGATGGAAGCCTGGAGCGACGCGAGGCCGGCGGCCGCCTGGATGACGTCGTCGTAGGCGGGCTTGTTGCCGTACGGGCCGCGCGCCCTGAAGCCGTACGTCGCGCAGTAGACGAGCCGCGGATTGACGGCCCGGAACGTTTCGTAGTCGAGGCCGAGGCGCGCCGCCGGCTCGGGGCGGAAGTTGTGCAGCATCGCGTCCGCCGTGGACGCGAGCCGCAGCAGCGCGGCGCGGCCGGCGTCCTGCTTGAGGTCGAGGACGAGGCTGCGCTTGTTGCGGTTGCAGGCGAGGAAGAACGCCGCCATGCCCGGGTGGCGCGCCGGTCCCAGCCGGCGGGTCGTGTCGCCCTCGGGCGGCTCGACCTTGATGACATCGGCGCCCAGGTCGCCCAGCGTCTGGGTCGCCCACGGGCCCAGCACGACCGTGGTGACATCGAGAACGCGAACGCCTGCGAGAGGTCCTGGCATGGAAGTCCTTAGGAACTGCTGGGTGAGCTTAGACGAAGCCGGCCCGCCGTGTCCATCCGAAATCACTTCGCCTCCCGGTTCCGTCATGTGCGCCCGCGGAGATGCTACCATCTGGCGCTGTGCCGCCCGACCTCCGCGAGGCGCCCGCGCCGCCGCGCCGATGGCTCCTCCTCGCGCTATTGACCGTGGCGTACGGGATGGGCGCCTTCGGCATTCTCGGTGTCTCGCCGCTCTTGCCGAGCCTCGTCGAGGGCTTCCGTCTCACGCGGCTCGACGTCGCGTTCGTCGTGCCATCCGTCTACCTCGGCGGCCTGCTCTTCTCGCTCCCGGCGGGGCACCTGGCCGATCGCTGGGGCGTGCGACCGACCCTCCTCGGCGGCCTCGCTCTGGGCGCTCTTGGCCTCGCGCTGGCCGCGGCGGCGCCGCGCTTCGGGGTGTACCTCGCCTGTATCTTCCTGGCCGGCGTCGGTTGGAGTGTCGTCAACCCGGTGCTGGGCAAGGCCATCCTCGATCTCTTCCCGGCGAATGAGCGCGGCGTCGCGATGGGGATCAAGCAGATGGGGCTGACGGTGGGCGGCGTCATCTCCGCGCTCGTGCTGCCGCCCATCGCCGTCGCCTTCGGCTGGCGCGCGGCCGTCGTTGCCTGCGCAATCGTGATGGGCGCGCCCGCGCTTGCGAGCTGGCGGGCGCTCGCGTCCCTGGCCGTCGCGCACCCGGGAGCGGGCGGCGAATCGAGCGCGGCGCCGGCGGGTAATTGGTGGTGGCTCGGGCGGCCCGCGCTGCTGATGCTGTTCGGCGCCGGCGTCGCGCTCGGGATGGTGCAATCGGCGGTCCTGAGCTACCTGCCGCTGTACGGCGTGGAGGTGCTGGGCTTCACGGCGATCGCGGCAGGCGCGCTCGTGGCGGCGGCGCAGGCGGGCGGCGCCGCGGCGCGCCTGGGGCTGGGCGCGGCGAGCGACCGGTGGCTGGGCGGGCGCCGGCCGCCGTGGCTCGTGCTCTCCTCGGTGATCGCCGCCGTCATCTTCACCTCGTACGCCGTGGCGCCCATGCCCCGGCCGGCGGTGGCGCTCGCGCTGGCGTTTGCGGCGGGCGTCGGCGCGCACGGATGGGTGGGCATCTACTTCATCGCGAGCGCCGAGGCCGGGGGGCCGCGCCAGTCGGGCCTGCTCAGCGGCGTGGCCTTCACGGCGATCGTGGTGGGCCTCATGCTGGGGGCGCCGCTCTTCGGCGTGGTCCTGCAGGCGCGCGACTCCTACGGGGCGGCGTGGGCGGTCTTCGCCGCGCTCTGTGCCCTCGTGGCCCTGCTCATGGCGCTGGCGGGCGGCGCGATCCATCGCGAGTGCGAGCGCGCGAGGGGCGGCGCCTGATCTCCCGCCGTGTCCAGCGGCCGCTTGCGCCGGAACACAGTTAGGCTACAATCCGTTGGTCTCCAGCCGGCCGCGCGACGCGCGCCCATCCGGAGCCAGGAGGAACGTCTGATGTCCAGGTCATTGACGGAGTGCGTGGCGATTCTGATGCTCGTCGTCGCGGCGACCGGCTGCGCGACGATCGAGGACAACCCGAAGGCGTCGATCGGCGCATTTGGCGGCGCCGCGTTCGGCGGCCTGATCGCCGCGGCGGCCGGCGGCGGGGGCCTCGCCATCGCGGGCTCGGTACTCGGCGGGGCGCTGCTGGGCGCCTTCGCGGGCAACATGCTCGACCAGCGTGACAAGCGGCTGGCGGCCGAGACGCAGCAGCGGGCCCTCGAATCGGCGCCGACAGGCAAGCCCGTCGCGTGGACCAACCCGGACACCGGGCACTCCGGCACCGTGACGCCGGTGCGGACCTACCAGTCGGGCGGCTCCTACTGCCGCGAGTTCCAGAATAAAGTGACCATCGGCGGCAAGGACGAGAAGGCCTACGGCACGGCCTGCCGCCAGCCCGACGGCAGCTGGAAGGTACAGGGTTGATGATGCGCACCCCATTCCGCTACGTCGCAGCTGTCTCGGTGCTGGGCCTGCTCCTGCTTGGCGGCCCGGCGATGGCCCAGACCCGCCCGGCCCCGGACACCAAGACCTGGGTCAAGGACCACGACAGGAACGGCGACGGCAAAATCGACCGGGAAGAGTTCCACCAAGCCGCGGTCGAGGCCTTCTTCTTCCGGGACAAGAACAAGAGCGGCTACCTGACGATCGAGGAGCTCAAGGAGGTCAGCCCCGAGGCCCTCAAGGCCGTGAAGCGCAAGGTCGACGGGCAGATCAGCCTGCATGAGTACATCAACGCGCTCTTCAAGGATTTCGACGCTGCGGACATCGACAAGGACGGCCTGCTGACGGTTGAGGAGATCGACATCTACATGAGCCGCGCGAAGTAAGGGGCGGCCGATGCTCGCCACGCCGTTCCGCTCGGCGAAGGAGCTGGCGGCCGAGATCCGCCGGAAGAAGATCGGCTGCCTCGAGCTGCTGGATCTCTACCTCTCGCGCGTCGAGAAGCACAACCCGGCGCTCAACGCGATCATCGCGATGGACGTCGAGAATGCGCGCAAGCGAGCGCGGGCCGCCGACCGAGCGCTCGCGCGCAAGCAGGTGTGGGGGCCGCTCCACGGCGTGCCGATGACGATCAAGGAGTCGTACGATGTCGTCGGCATGCCGACCACGCGGGGCGTGCCCGAGCTGAAGGACAACTTCCCACCGCGCAACGCCCTCGCGGTAGACCGCCTGCTCGGCGCCGGCGTTGTGCTCTTCGGCAAGACGAACGTGCCGATCTACCTCGCCGACTACCAGAGCTACAACGCCATCTACGGCACGACGAATAACCCGTGGGATCTCTCCCGGGCGCCCGGCGGCTCGTCGGGCGGCTCGGCGGCGGCGCTCGCCGCGGGGCTGACCGGCATCGAGGCGGGCAGCGACATCGGTTCGTCCATCCGGAACCCCGCCCACTACTGCGGCGTCTACGGCCACAAGCCGACATTCGGCATCGTCCCGCCGCGGGGCCAGGCGCTGCCGGGGCGGCTCGCGCAGGGCGACATTACCGTCATCGGCCCGCTGGGGCGGAGCGCCGAGGACCTCGAAGTCGGGCTCGCGGTCATGGCGGGGCCCGACGAGTTCGACGCCGCCGGGTACAGGCTCGCGCTGCCGTCGCCCAGGCGGAAGGCGCTGCGCGACTTCAAGGTGGCCGTCATGCTGACCGATCCCAACTCTGAAGTCGATGCTGAAGTGCAGGAGAGGGTGCAGGCGGTCGCCGAGTTCCTTGCCAAGAAGCGCGCGAAGGTCAACGGCACGGCGCGGCCCGACATCGACACGGGTGAGGCCCAGCGCGTCTACGTCCACCTGCTCCGCGCGGCGACGTCCGGCCGCCAGACGCAGGAGGAGTTCGACAAGAACCTCCAGACGGTGCGCGGCTTGAGCGCGAACGACGCGAGCTACTACGCGCGCATGCTCCGCGGCAACACCACCTCGCACCGCGACTGGCTCGCGGCCAACGAGGCGCGCCACCAGATGCGCTGGAAATGGGCCGAGTTCTTCAAGGAGTACGACCTGCTCCTCTGCCCCGCGGCGGCGTCGGCGGCCTTCCCGCACGACCAGCAAGGCGAACGCTGGGAGCGGACCATCGAGGTCAACGGCCACCGCGTGCCGACGACCGACCAGCTCTTCTGGGCAGGTTACTCGGGTATGGCGTATCTGCCGTCCACGGTGGCGCCGGCCGGCTTCACCAAGTCCGGACTGCCGGTCGGCGTGCAGATCATTGGCCCGCAGTACGGCGACCGCACGTGCATCCAGATGGCGCGGCTCCTCGAGCGCGAGTACCAGGGCTTCGTTCCCCCACCGAACTACCCATGAGCGAAGATCGTCCAATGGAGCATCGCACCCTCGGCAAGAGCGGTCTCCGTGTCTCGGCCATCGGCCTCGGCCTGTTGTCCATGTCCGGCACCTACGGCAAGAGCGACGACGAGCAGTCGATCGGTGTCATCCACGCCGCCCTCGACCGCGGCGTCGACTTCCTGGACTCCTCCGACATCTACGGCTGGGGGCAGAACGAGACGCTGCTCGGTCGCGCGCTCATGGGGAGGCGGAAGGGCGTCGTCGTCGCCACCAAGTTCGGCGTTGTCCAAAGCCCCGACGGCAAGGGCAATCTCGTGGACGGCAGGCCAGGGTATGTGGCCCAAGCCTGCGACGCGAGCCTCAAGCGGCTCGGCATTGACGTCATCGATCTTTACTACCAGCATCGCGTGGACCCCAAGGTGCCCATCGAGGAGACCGTCGGCGCGATGGCGCGGCTCGTGGAGCGTGGGAAAGTCCGCGCCATCGGCTTATCGGAGGCGGCGCCCGAGACGATACGCCGGGCGCACGCCGTCTACCCGATCGCGGCCGTGCAGAGCGAGTACTCGCTGCTGTGCCGTGACCCCGGCGAGAACACGATCGCCGCCTGCCGCGCCCTCGGCGTCTCGTACGTCGCCTACTCGCCGCTTGGGCGCGGGCTCCTCTCCGCGACGATCAAGCGCACGGCCGACATCCCGGAGGACGACCGTCGCCGGCAGCACCCGCGCTTCCAGGACGGCAACCTCGAGCACAACATGGCGCTGGTCAGCCGCATCGCGGAGATGGCTTCGAGCAGCGGCTGCACGCCCTCCCAGCTGGCGCTGGCGTGGGTGCTCGCGCAGGGCGAGGACATCGTGCCCATCCCCGGAACCAAGCGCCTCGAGTATCTCGAGGAGAACCTGGGCGCGCTCGCGGTGACGCTGACCCGTGACGACCTGGCGCGCCTCGACGATGCCATGCCGCGCGGCGCGGCCAAGGGCTTGCGCTATCCAGAAGCCCAGATGAAGGCCGTCCAGCTCTAGGAGGGCGATCCCGACCATGGCCAAGCTGCGCGTGGTGTTGACGGGGGCGGCGGGCTACGTCGCCCAGCGCATGTTCCCCGAGCTCAGCGAGCGCTGGGACCTGGTGCCCATTGACGTCCGCCCGACCACGCGCGACGGCAAGCCGGTGCCCGGCCTCGTGGTCGCCGACCTGACCAATCCCGACCGCAGCGCGTACCGGCAGCACTTCAAGGGCGCCGACGCCGTCATCCACTGCGGCTTCGTCAGCGCCCCGGGCCTGGACGCGACCACCTGGCAGGACAACGGCGACGCGAAGTTCTGGGCCGAGCACAAGAACGTCGCGCTCGCCTACAACGTGTACCGGACCGCGATCGAGGAGGGCGTCCGCCGCGTCGTCGTCGCCAGCTCCAACCACGCCGCCGACTATTACGAGCGGCTGATCTGGGCGGGCAAGATGGAGATGGTGACGCCGGACATGCCGCACCGGTCGGACAACTGGTACGGCTGGGCCAAGGCCGCCTACGAGCTGCTGGGCTTCGTCTTCGCCACCGGCAAGGTGGAAGGTCGCAAGCTCGAGGTCGTGCAATGGCGCATCGGCGGCCCGCGTGACGACGACATCGACCAGGTCAAGCCGGGCGACATCAAGGTCATGCACCGCGCGCTCGGCGCCTATCTTTCGCGGCGCGACCAGCTCCAGCAGGCGATTCGCATGGTCGAGGCGGAGAACATCGCCGACGAGCACGGCGTGCCCTTCCTCGTCGTCTACGGCATCAGCGGCAACACGCACCGCTTCTGGAGCATCGCCAACGCGCGCGAGAAGATCGGCTACGAGCCGGAAGACGACAGCCAGGTCAACTTCGCCGACAAGATCGCCGCGATCGCGCGCGCCGCCAAGCGCTAGCGGCCGCGCATCGGAGGGCACGATGACGAGCCCGAGCCACCGCGACATGATCCTCGACCAGTTCAGCCGCCAGGCCGTGCAGTTCTCGACCGCCCCCGGGATCATGGACGAGCAGGCGCTGCGCCAGATCGTCGAGTTCACCGGCGCGGGCCCCCAGGACACCGTCCTCGACGTCGCCTGCGGCGGCGGCATCATCGTCTGCGCGCTCGCGAAAGTCGTCCGCCACGCGACGGGCATCGATCTCACGCCCGCGATGCTCGAGCGCGCGCGGGCGCTCGCCGCCGAGAAGAAGCTCACCAACGTCAGCTGGAAGCAGGGCGACGTCCTGCCGCTGCCATACGCCGACGGCTCCTTCTCCCTCGTGACCTCCCGCTTCGCCTTCCACCACTTCCTCGAGCCTGCGGCCGTGCTCGCCGAGATGAAGCGCGTGTGCGCGCCAGGCGGGAGGGTGGCCGTCATCGACACCGACGCGTCGCCCGACGTCGCCAAGGCCGCCGAGTTCAACCGGATGGAGAAGCTCCGAGACCCCTCGCACGTGCGCGCCATGCCGCTCACGGAGCTGAAGGGCCTGTTCGCCCCAGCGGGCCTGCCAGCGCCGCGCGTGAGCGGCTACCGCCTCGAGAGCGACCTGGAGAGCCTCCTCGCGCGCTCGTTCCCGCTGCCCGGCGACGCCGACAAGGTCCGCGAGATCTTCACCGCCTCGCTCAGCGACGACCGACTCGGCATCCCGCTGGCGCGCAACGGCGAGCGCCTCCGCTACGCCTACCCCGTCGCCATCCTCGTCGCCGACAAGCCCGCCGCCTAGCGCGACCACCATATCTGCCCAGCTACACCCTTGAGGAGGTCGCGGGAATGGGTCATCCTCCAGATCGTGATTCTCGGGGCGAATGCCGACACGCAGGTTCTCAATCGGAAGCCCGCCGGCGTCCAAGACCCTGCGGATCTGATGACGACCCTTTGACCCCGCGCCGGGCCCAACACCGGATACGCAGACCTCGCATATCGAATATCCCAGGTCTGTATAGCAAGGCGCCCGGTAGCCTGTACTCGTCGGCGAAGTGCGCGTTCTTCAATCCTAATCGCGCCAGAACTATGATGCCGGGCACCGTGTTACGCTGTCGGCACGCGCTTCGTCAGCGGCGCTACGCAGTTCAGCCGAATTCTAGTTTGGCGCTCCAACAGCTAATGGGGAGGTGATCGTGTATCGGTTCGTGCCCATCCGTACGGTCTGGCGTAACCCAAGTGGTTCAACGCAGGTTCAGGAGGCGCACCCAAATGAGGGGCGATCACGGAGTTTCACGACGACACGTTTTGGGTATGGCGATTGCCGCAGGCGGCTTCGCCGTGTCCGGTGCGGTCAGTTCGGTATTCGCCCAGGTGCTGAAACGGACTCCAGGCGAAATCCTCGGGCCCTTTTACCCCGTCCTCCGGTCGGTGGAGAAAACCGCCGATCTGACTGCCCGATCGGGCAAGCCAGGACGCGCTGCGGGCCAGGTGATCTATGCCATGGGGCGAGTCGTGAACGTCCAGGGGCAGCCAGTGAAAGGCGCGAGGGTCGAGCTTTGGCAAGCCAATACCCACGGGCGCTACACCCACCCGAGTGACACGAACCCGGCGCCCCTCGATCCCAACTTCGAGGGCTTCGCCGTTCAGGACACCGATGCCGAGGGCCGTTATCGGTTTAAGACGATCAAGCCAGGGGCGTATCCGGCTACTGCCAACTGGATGAGGCCGCCTCATCTCCACTTCGACGTGACCGGGAAGATCAACCGAGCGATCACGCAGATGTATTTCCCCGGGGAGCCGTTGAACGACAAAGATCTGCTCCTGCAGAACATCCGCGCGAACAAGGACAGCCTGATCGCGAAGGTACTGCCCCCGACATCGGATGTTGAGCCTGATTCGCTCATCGTGGTTTGGGATATCGTGCTCGACAAGGGGTAACGTCTGCGCGCAGCTGACGCCTGGGGCGCCGAACCGTCAGTTGGAGCGACGAGGGATGAGCCCCGGATCGGCCAGATCGACAGTACAACGACGGGAGGATCTGGATGGCTAAGTTAGCAATCGTGGCTACCTTCGAAATCGCGCCGGGACAGATCGACGCTTTCTTACCGCTGCTCTTGGCGCACCGAGACCGCTGTCTCAAGGATGAGCCGGGCACGCTTCGCTTCGACATCCTGCGGCCTGAGAAGAACCTCATGCTGTACGAGGTCTATGACGATGAGGCCGCTTTCCAGGCCCATTGGAACGGCCCGTCTAGTGCCCGATGTCGCGAGGAAGCCGCAGGAGTGGTGAGTAAGCTCACCTTCATCAGATGCTCGCTTCTGGATTAGCAGGCTCAACTGACCGCGCTCTAACCCCGCGCTCGAGCGGCGGCGCTTGGCGCGCCGCTCACCGCGAACGTTAGGCCGTCCTGCGAGGAGGAAGCGAGATGTCTCAACAGCAGTCAGTTTCGGCAGAAACGGCTAAGGCCATCCTCGATGCCTTCAATGCTCACGATCTGGACGCGATCATGCAGTTCTTTGCCGACGATTGTTCCTTGGATATGCCCCGCGGGCCCGATCCGTGGGGACAGCGCTTTGTGGGCAAGGCCGCCGTCAGAGAGGGATTAGCGACGCGCTTCAAGGGGCTCCCGGACGTGCACTATAGCGACGACCGTCATTGGATCAGTGGAAACATGGTGATTTCGGAGTGGTTACTGACGGGTACCACGCCGGATGGGGTCCCGGTCAGAGTTCGCGGATGCGATCACTACGAATTCCGAGACGCGAAGGTCGTTCGGAAGGACTCGTATTGGAAGATCGTCGAGAAGCCACGGTGAGGTCGGGTCTAACTTCAGCTTGCAGCGGCCGGCGCCTCCGGGGAGTGGGATCAGGTCTTGCAATCCGACATCAGATCCCGGCACATGATCGCCCGCCACGGCCGGGTCTGACGAGCAATGTATGAATGCAAGACCGGACCCAGATCTCCGCAGCGATCGAGCTTGACCCGAGCAGAAAGTCTGGCTATACTCTGGCTAGAATGTGGTATGAGGTCGTCTTGGCCCCTGAGGCGGCGAGAGGCTTCAGATCTCTTCCGGCCTACCGTCGGGCTGAAGTACGGGACGCCCTCGAGCGGCACTTGCGCCACGAGCCCACCCGGGTGAGCAAGAGCCGGATCAAACGCCTGCGGGGCTTGAGTCGCCCCCAGTTTCGTCTCCGGGTTGGAGAGGTGAGGGTGTTCTATGACGTCACGCGCGAAGCGGTTGAAGTCCTCGCCATCGTCACGAAAGCTGAAGCCGCGCGTTGGCTTACCGACCGCGGGACGCCGGGTGCGCCAGGTGGCACTGGCTGAGGTCAAGGACGACCTCTCGCGATTCCTGCGCCTGGCGGAGTCCGAGGAGATCCTCATCACGCGCCACGGAAGGCCTGCCGGCGTCCTGATCGGATTCGAAACCGAGGATGACTGGTTCGACTATCGGTTGGAGCATCATCCGGAGTTCCTCCGGCGAGTCGTGGAAGCCCGGGCAGCCTTCAGGAGTGGACGCGGTGTCCGGCTCGAGGATCTCCCGTGATGACTGACAGCGCGAGCTGGTAGGCCCGGCTCACTCGCCGCGGAAGACCGGCCGGCGCTTCTCCAGCATGGCGCGGCGGCCCTCGCTGGCGTCGGCGCTCTGGCGGGCGCGCGCCGACGCCTCGTCGAGGTCGGCGTGGGCGATGCCCTCGCGCAGCGACACGGAGCGGAGGATCGTCGCCTTGATTCCCGCAAGCGCCAGCGGCGCGTTGCGGGCGATGCTTTGCGCCAGCTGAGACGTCACCGATTCCAGCTCCCCCGCCGCCACGACCTGGTGGACCATGCCGATCTCCAACGCGCGCCGCGCATCTATCGGCTGGCCGGTGAAGAGAAGATGCCGCGTGTGGGCGGGCCCGATGATCTCGACCAGCTTCTGCCCGAGCGGGAAGGGGACGACGAGGCCGATCCGCGCCAGTGGCATGCCGAAGCGCGCCACTTCCGAGGCGACGCGCAGGTCGCAGTGAAGGGCCAGCTCGCAGCCGCCCGCGATGGCGTCGCCGTGGACCATGGCGATGGTCGGGTGTCTCGAGCGCTCGACGCGCTGGAGGACCTCGATGACGCCGCTCTCGGGATCACCCGGAACGCCGCGCCGCTCCTCCATCTCCTTGAGGTCCATGCCGGAGCAGAAGGCGGGGCCGCCGCCGCGGACGACCACCACGCGCACGTCGCGGTTGGCGTCCAGCTCCTCGAAGCGGGCGCGAAGCGCGGCGAGCAGCGCGGTGTTCATGGCATTGCGCTGGCCGGGGCGGTTGAGCGTGACGGTGGCGACGCCGCCGTCCACGGCACAGAGGACCTCGTCTGACATTGCGCGTCTCCTAGGAGCGTGCGCCTGGCGCCAGCCCGCGCATGGCGTCGAGCACGAGCGCGCGGCGCCGAGCGGGATCGGGGTCGTTGGTCTGCAACCCCAGGAAGGCCGTGTCGATACCCTGGTCGAAATAGCGTTGCACGCGCGCGCGTATCGTAGGCAGGGGACCGCGGACGATGAGCTCGTCGACGACGGTCGACGGAATGGCCGCGACAGCGCCCTTGCGGTCCCCGGCCGCCCAGGCATCCCACATCGGCTGGAGCGCAGGCGTGCGGCCGAGCCATTCCTGGTACGCGCGATATACCGGCACGTTCAGGTACGCGGCGATGTTCCGCCTGATGACCTGGTCGGACTCGGGGCCGAGCGTGTCCAGGTTGACGAGGAGACGGGCGGTGATCTCGATGGCCTCAGGGTCGCGGCCGGCCTTCTCTGCGGCCTCGCGGACGATCGCCACTGCCTTCGGGACGTCCTCGGGCGAGTTCCAGTTGAGGATGACGCCGTCGCCGACTTCGCCGGCGACCTTGAGCATGCCGGGACGCAGCGCCGCGATGTAGATGGGCACGGGCGGGTTGGGCGGCTTCGTCAGGCGGAAGCCGTCCACCGAGATGGTCTGGCCTTTGAAGACGACGCGCTCGCCGGCGAGCGCCACGCGGAGGAACTGCGCCATCTCGCGCACGCGCGTGGCGGGCTTGGTGAAGACGCCGCCGTTCCAGGACTCGACGATGGGCTGCGAGCCCGAGCCGATGCCGAGGACGAAGCGCCCCGGGGCGAGGTCCGCGAGCCCGGCGGCAGTGGACGCGAGCGTCGCGGGCCCTCGCGTGTAGACGTTGGCGATCGCGATGCCGAGCCGCATGCTCGAAGTGGCGGCGCCGATCGCGGCCAGCGGCGTGAAGCCGTCCACGCCGTCCACCTCGAAGGACCACGCATCCGTATAGCCCAGCCCCTCCGCCTCTCGGGCGATGTCGCCCAGCTCGGCGATCGAAAAGCCTTCCATCGGCACCGACAGCGACCACCGCTTTCTGGCCATGGCGGGACAGTCTACCCGCTTTCGCCGCGCGCCGCTCGATGGTGATAGAATCTCGCCCCATGCCATCGTTCCCAGGCTTCACGCTGCCCGACGAGCTCCGCATCCTCCGCGAGCAGATTCGCCGCTTCATCCAGGAGGAGATCATCCCGCTCGAGCAGCGGCTGGATCCCGACGCGCCCGATATCCCCGACGAAGACTTCGCGCGCCTGTCCGCCAAGACCAAGGCGGTGGGGCTCTGGGCCCTCGGCGCCAAAGAGGAGTATGGCGGGGGCGGGCTCGACACCTTCAGCATGTGCGTGGCGCTCGAGGAAATGTCCCAGCACCGCATGGGCCTCTATAACCCAGGCTGCGGCGTGTTCGGCCGCTACCCGCCGCCCGCGATCTGGGCCGGGAACAAGGCGCAGATCGAGAAGTACGCGGTGCCGGCCGTTCGCGACGGGGTGAAGACCTTCTTCGCCATCACCGAGCCGTCGGGCGGCTCCGATCCCGCGGGCGCCATCCAGACGCGCGCAGAGAAGCGCGGCGACCGCTGGGTGCTGAACGGGCGCAAGGTGTTCATCTCGCGCGCCCACGAGGCGCCGTGGGGGATCGTGTGGGCCCGCACCGACAAGGCCAAGGGGCGCGCCGGCATCTCCTGCTTCATTCTCGAGCGCGGCACCCCCGGGTTCACCGCGCGGCCGATCCGGACGATCCGGACCTCGGCCATCCCCAACGACGTGGTCTTCGAGGACTGCGAGATCCCGTCGGGAAACCTCATCGGCCAGGAAGGGCAGGGGCTCGACCTCGCCTTCGACCTCCTCGTCAAACAGCGCTTCCCCTACGCGGCCTGCAACCTGGGCGTGGCCGTCGCCGCGCACCGGATGGCTGTGGCGCACGCCAAGCAGCGCTCGACCTTCGGTACTCCGCTCTCCCAGCGCCAGTCCATCCAGTGGATGCTGGCCGACGCCGAGGTGGAGCTTCGCGCGGCGCGCTGGCTCACCTGGGAGGGCGCGTGGAAGGCCGACCGCGGCGAGGACGCGCGCGTCGAGGCTTCGATCGCCAAGCTCTACTCGAGCGAAGTGCTCGGGCGCGTGATCGACGCCGCGGTGCAGATCCACGGCGGTTACGGCGTGTCCAAGGAGTTCCCGCTCGAGCGCTGGTACCGTGAGGCCCGCGTGCGCCGCATCGGCGAGGGCCCGTCCGAAGTGCACCGCATGGTGATCGCCCGGTCTCTCTTCCGGTAGGAGGCGGCGAAGTGGCCACGTTCAACTTCCAGCTGGGTGAGCTTCCGCCGGAGGCCGAGAAGGTCCGAGAGGAGATCCGCGACTTCCTCGCCCGCACGCTCGGCGGGACGAGCGCGACCAAGCGCGCGCTCTCCTGGGGCGGCTTCGATCGCGAATTCTCGCGCAGGCTGGGCGAGGCCGGCTTTATCGGCATGACGTGGCCGAAGAAGTACGGCGGCCACGAGCGGAGCGCGCTCGAGCGCTACGTCGTCCTCGAGGAGTCGCTCGCCGCGGGCGCCCCCACTTCCGCGCACTGGGTCGCCGACAGGCAGAGCGGGCCGCTGCTGCTCCGCTTCGGGACGGAAGAGCAGCGCCAGCGCTTCCTGCCGAAGATTGCGAAGGGCGAGCTGGCCTTCGCCATCGGCATGAGCGAGCCGGACTCGGGCTCGGACCTGGCCTCGATACGGACGCGGGCCGAGCGCGTCGAGGGCGGTTACCGCGTCAACGGCACCAAGATTTGGACGAGCAACGCCCACATCTCCGACTACGCGATCGCGCTCTTCCGCACCAAGGTCGTGCCGGACAAGAAGCACGAGGGGCTGTCGCAGTTCCTCGTGGATCTCAAGTCCGAGGGCATAGGCATCCGGCCGATCATCGACCTGGCCGGCGGGCATCATTTCAACGAGGTGCACTTCCAGAACGCCTTCGTGCCGGATGACATGCTGGTCGGCAAGGACGGCGACGGATGGACGCAGGTGACGACGGAGCTCGCCTTCGAGCGGAGCGGCCCCGAGCGGTACCTCTCCTCCATCCGGCTCATCATCGAGCTGATCCGCGAGGTGGGCGCCGAGCCCGGCGAGCGCGCGGCGGTCGTGATCGGCCGCCTGACCGCTCACCTGGCGACGCTGCGCCAGATGTCGCTGTCGATCGCGATGATGCTCCAGGCCGGCCAGAATCCGAACCTCGAGGCCGCGGTGGTCAAGGACGTCGGCACGAGCTTCGAGCAGGAAATCCCCGAGGTGGTCCACGCGCTCCTCGGGGTCGAGCCGCGCCTGGGCTCGGGCAAGGAGTTTGAGCGCGTCTTCGGCTACCTCGTCGAACACGCGCCGTCCTTCTCGCTCCGCGGCGGCACGCGAGAGATCCTGCGCGGCATCATCGCCCGCGGCCTGGGACTCCGGTGACCACCATGAACGACACACGGACGCTACTCGCTGACACTTGCGCCCGGCTTTTTACTGACCAAGTTCCCCCCGCGCTCATCGAATCCGCCGAGAAGGGCACGTGGCCCGCCGCGCTCTGGCAGATGCTCGAGGAGAACGGGCTCACCCTTCCGCAGATCTCCGAGTCGCGCGGCGGCGCGGGCGGCGCGTGGGGCGACGCGCATGTCGTGCTCGCCGCCTGCGGCCGCTTCGCCGTGCCGCTGCCCGTAGCCGAGACGATGATCGGCGCGTGGCTTCTGTCCGAGAGCGGCCTCAACGTGCCGCTTGGGCCGCTCACCGTCGCGCCGGTGAGGCCGGCGGAGAAGCTCGCGCTCGCTCGCGACGGGGGAAGCTGGCGGTTGAGCGGGACCGCGACGCGGGTGCCGTGGGGCGCCTCGGCCGGCCATGTGGTGGTGCTCGCCGAAGGCGATGGGAAGCCGATGGTCGCTCTCGCACAGGGGGGCATTGCCAAGGCCGAGCCCGACGTCAACCTCGCCCAAGAGCCCCGCGACACGCTTGAATGGACCGGCGCGCCCGTCCTCGCCGCGGCCGACGCGGGCGCGGGACTCCCGACCGGCGCGCTCATGCTGGCCGGTGCCATGGCGCGTTCGACGCAGATGGCAGGCGGCCTCGAATTCCTGCTCTCGCAGTCGGTCAAGTACGTGACAGAGCGGGTCCAGTTCGGCCGCCCGCTGGCATCCTTCCAGGCGATCCAGCATCAGCTGGCGCTCCTGGCCGGCCACACCGCCGCCGCCGGCATGGCGGCGCAGCGCGCCTTCGCGGCGATGGATGAGGGCGACGCGGGGTTCGAGATCGCCGTCGCCAAGATCCGCACGGGCGAAGCATCCGGGCTCGGCGCCGGCATCGCGCACCAGTGCCACGGCGCCATCGGCTTCACGTACGAGCACACGCTTCACTTCGTGACTCGCCGGTTATGGTCTTGGCGCGCAGAATTTGGCGCCGAGGCCTACTGGGCCGCGTCTCTCGGCCGGGAGGTCGCCGCGCGCGGCGCGGACGCCCTCTGGCCGTATCTCACGTCGCGATAATCCGGGGAAAACCGATGCTTCCTCTTCACGGCATCACCGTCGTCGAGATCGCGCAGAACCTGGCCGGGCCCATCGCAGCCGAGATCCTCGCGCACATGGGCGCCGACGTCATCAAGATCGAGCGGCCGGAGGGCGACGACGCACGGCGCTGGGGCCCGCCCTTCTGGAAGGGCGTGTCGCCGGGCTTTCTCGCCGTCAACGCGAACAAGCGCAGCGTCACGCTGGATCTCAAGAAGCTTTCCGATGTCGAGTGGCTCGTGGACTTCATCGGCCGGGCCGACGTCCTCGTCCAGAACCTTCGCCCCGGCTCGCTCGAGGCGCAGGGGCTGGGCGCCGCCGCGCTCACGGCCCAACACCCGCGGCTCGTGTACTGCTCGGTCTGGGCCTTCGGCGCCACGGGGCCTCTCAGGCTCAAGCCCGGCTACGAGCCCATGGTCCAGGCGTTCTCGGGGCTCATGATGATGAACGGCGACGAGGGCGGACCGCCGACACGCATCGGCACCTCCATCCTGGACTACGGCACCGGCATGTGGACCGCGATCGGCGCGCTGGCCGGGCTCCTCCAGCGCCAGCAGACGGGGCGCGGCTGTATCGTGGACGCCTCGCTCTTCGAGACCGGGCTCGCCTGGCTCAAGGGCCACTTCGCGTCCTTCCGCGCTTCGGGTGAGATACCGGAGCGTCACCGGACAGGCAGCCACCGCGTCGTGCCGTTCCAGGGTTTCGAAACGAAGACGGGGTCCCTCATCATCGCCGCGGGCAACGACCGGCTCTTCGCGAAGCTGGCGCAGGCGCTAGGCCATCCCGAGTGGGCGACGGACCCGCGCTTCGCGACCAACGCGGCGCGCGTCGCGAGCAAGTCCCTTCTCCTGCCGGAGATCGAGCGCATCCTCATGACGCGCTCCAAGGGCGAGTGGATCGACCTCCTCGAGGCGGCCGGTGTGCCCTGCGGTCCTATTCATACCTTGCCGGAAGCCCTAGCCCAGCCGCAAACCGCCGCCATCGGGATGATCCAACCCATGCCCGGCGACGACTACGAGCTGGTGGCCCTGCCGCTGTCCTTCGACGGCGCGCGACCCGGCATCCGTCGGGCCCCGCCCAAGCCGGGCGAGCACACGCGCGAGATTCGCGGCGGCTGACCCGTGCCCCGCCCCGCCATCTTCGTCGTCAAGGCGACGATCGCGCCTTCGCTCGAGGCCGCGTTCAACGAGTGGTACAACACGCGGCGCGCGGCAGAGGCGGCGCAGGTGCCAGGTCTGCTCGCGATGCGCCGCTACGCGCCCGTCGCGCTCGACGTCGGCGCGCACCTGTGCGCCGAGCCGTGGCAGTACATGGTCGTCTACGAGTTCGAGTCCGAGGAGGCGCTGCGCGCCTTCGCGGCCTCCGACACGCTCGAGGCGATGACACAGGACTACGAGGCGCGCTTCGCGGGCGCGGGCGATCGCGCGCGATTCGCCTACCGGCAGATCTTCCCCTAGTCGGCCTCCAGCGCGGGATGGCGGAGCAGTGGATCAAGGAGAGGAAAGAAGTCGCCAATTGAACGCGCCTCTCTTGCCACGGCTTACGGGCCAGCGCGGTGCGGTTGCTCCTCGGGGTCATCGCCTATGATGTCGGCAACCTCCTGCGTCGGCTCGCTCTCCCCCTTTCGATTCGAAGTTCGTCGCTGACGAACTTTCAGCAGCGGCTGTTCAAGACCGGCGGGCGCCTCATCCGGCATGCTCGGTACTTCGTGCTCCAGCTGGCCGAACGCCACTTGACGCGGCGCCTGTTTGAGCAGATCTTCGGGCGCATCGAGCGACTCGCGGGGCACCCCACGTGATCACGAGCCCCAGGGAGTAAAGGCGGTGAAGAGTGAGTGGCGATCCGGCCGGGGTGTCTCTGAACGGGACGGTCGGAGTGACCAACCCCGGAAACGGTCACCAGAATGACTGCCGGCGACGTGTTGGGACGTGTTGACGAGCTGACCGACGGGACGGGCAGCTCCGTGGACGCCGTCATGAGGGCGGCAATCGATCCATATCGGGAATCCCGGATAAAGACTCAACCCCAGGACCAAGTATGCTACCGTCCACGAATATCACGGGGAGCCGATTCACTGATGGAGCGCACAGGGACCAAGGAAGAAAGAGTGATTCTACCGTTCGGTGGTTGCCGAAAGGCAACCGCGGAGGAACTCGATGGACAAACTTAATCGAAGAACAGCTTTGACATTCGGATTGGTAGCCGCTGCGGCTGCTGTGGTAAAGCCCGCGGCGTCGCAAACCATGGACGTCGGCAAGGACACGACGGTGGCACCCGGTGTCGTGCAGCGTGTCTATGGCGAGGGAGCGGCCATGATCCCCGGTTTTAAGACTGTCTCGATGCGTGACATCATCCTGCAGCCGGGATCGAAGAGTGCCGATAACCCGATGAAGAATGCCATGGTCTGCCATATCACCGAAGGAGAGCTTCGGCTCGTGCAAGACGGCAAGACCTTTACGGCCAAAAAGAACCACGTCTGGACTTGCGATAAGGGCACAAGAGAGCAAGCGTTCAATGACGGGAAGGTGGTCGCAATTATGAGGATCACGGACCTGATGGCTTGAGGCTCGCTTCTTTGTAATCAAGAAACGGGGAAGTCAACTCCCCCTTTCCTTGTTTAGATAAGTCCGCTCCGAGTGTGGGTGCCGGGAGCTTGGTAGGTGCGGTAGGCACCGCCAGTCGTGTGTCCCGATGAAGGGTGCGATGGAGCCGGGAGGGGCGAGCCCCTCCCGGCACTCACCAACGAAAAACACGCCTGGTGCGGGCCGCACCGCGCGAATCCGAAGTAGGAGGCGTCGCAGAAGTACTCTCCAGCGTCGAAGCCATTGGGGTAGCCGGCCTCTGCTAAGAGCTGCAGCGCGCGGACGAGATCATAGGCGTTGGCGGGTGGCTGCCAGTAAAACTCGAACGTGCTCGGGATGATGCTCCCGGTGACCTGGGTTAATCCCCCTCGCTCCCCCTGCCCACCCGGGGGCGTTGACAAGGCTTCGGCCCCGGAGCAACATCCTACGCACTTGTCTCGACACCCCTTGGGGAGGTAATCGTATGGCGCGTTCTGTGCCCGTCCGAAAAGCATTGGTTGCGGTGGTGGCTGTCCTGCTGGTCGCCGTTGGCGCCGCCCTCGCGGCCGACGCGCCGCGGAAAGGCGGCGTGCTTCGCGTCGGCAACCTGGGCGAGCCGCCGGCGCTCGACGCGCACTGGACCACCGCCAGTATCACCGAGACGCTGACCAACCACATCTACGAAGGGCTCTACAGCCTCGACAGCACCAATAAGCCGATCCCGATGCTCGCCGAGGGCGTGACGGTCAGCAAGGACGGCCTCGTCTACACCTTCAAGCTCCGCCAGGGCGTCAAGTTCCACAACGGCAAGGAGATGACGTCCGAGGACGTCGTCGCCTCCCTCGCCCGCTGGGGCAAGCAGTCCGTCTACGGCAAGGCTCTCTTCGCCCAGGTGGCGGACTGGAAGGCCCTGGACAAGTACGCGGTCGAGATGCGGCTCAAGGAGAAGTCGGCCATCGTGCTGATCTCGCTCGCCGTGCCGAACAACTTCGGCGCCATCTATCCGAGGGAGATCGTCGACAAGTTCCCGCCGGAGCAGAAGGTGACCGAGTACATCGGCACGGGGCCGTTCAAGCTGGCCGAGTGGAAGCCCGACCAGTACATCCGCATGGTGCGCTTCGACGACTACAAGTCCCGCAATGAGAAGCCGAACGGCTACGGCGGGGGCAAGACCGCCTACGTGGACGAGATCCGCTGGGTGCCGGTGCCCGAGGTCGCGACGCGCGTGGCCCAGGTGGAGACCGGCGAGCTCGACTTCGCCGACGACCTGAACCTCGACGCCTACGACCGGCTGAAGAATAACGCCAATGCTCGCCCCATCGTCTCCAAGCCCTACTACTGGCTCGTCGCGGTCATGAACAAGAAGGAAGGCCTGATGACGAACCAGAAGCTGCGCCAGGCCTGGCAGGCCGCCATCGACATCGAGCCCATCATGAAGAACGTGGCCGGGGGCAAGGCGGTGTTCTATCGGATGGACTCGAGTCTGGCGCCCGTTGAGATCACGGCGTGGCACACCAAGCTCACGGGACTGCCGTGGAACGAGCACAACAAGGACAAGGCGAAGCGCCTGCTCCAGGAGTCCGGCTACAAGGGCGAGCCCATCCGCTTCATGACGACGCAGGAGTACAAGTGGATGTACGACTTCGCCCTCCTGACGAAGCAACAGCTGGAGGACATCGGCTTCGTGATCGACCTGCAGGTGGTGGACTGGGCGACGCTGGTCAAGCGGCGGAACAACTCGAAGGAGTACGACGTCTTCACCACGGGCATAGGCGCCTTCTACGACCCGACGCATGCGGTCTTTCTCACGTCGAGCTGGCCCGGTTGGACCTCCGACGAGGACATCCTCAAGCTGCAGGGGGAGATGGCGCGGGAGACGGATCCCAAGAAACGTATGGCGCTCTGGGAGCAGCAGACCCGGCAGTTTTACGAGAAGGTGCCGGTCATCCGCTACGGCGACCTCTTCGGGTTGCGCGCGGTGCGGAATACGGTCAAGGACTTCAACGAGAAATCCGAGCGGATCCGCTTCTACAACGTTTGGCTGGAGAAGTAAGCCGGAGATGTGATGCGTGGGGCCCTATCTCCTGCGACGGCTGGCCGCGATCGTTCCGGTGCTCGCGGTCGTCGTCACCGTCGTCTTCCTGCTGATCCACCTGATCCCGGGTGACCCGGTCAGCGTGATGCTCGGCCCCGACGCCACGCTCAGCCAGATCGAGGCGACACGGAAGGGACTCGGGCTTGACCGTCCCATCTACGAGCAGCTCCTCGGATTTTACGCGCGGGTCCTGCGCGGCGATCTCGGCCAGTCGTACTTCCTCGACCGTCCCGTGAGCCGGGCGCTCTGGGAGCGGGCGGAGCCGACGCTGGTCCTGATGCTCTCCGCGCTGCTGGTCGCCGTCGTCATCGGCGTGCCGTCGGGAACCATCGCGGCGGCCTACCGGGGCTCGGCCTGGGACCGCGGGCTCATGCTGGTCTCGCTGCTCGGAGTCTGCATCCCCGGCTTCTGGTTGAGCCTCAACTTCATCTACTTCTTCGCCGTGCGCCTGGGCTGGCTGCCCGCCGCGGGCTACGTCTCCGTGTTCACGGACCCCGTGGGCGCGCTCCGGTACATGGTCCTGCCCGCCTTCTCGCTCGGCTTCAACCAGTCGGCGCTGATCGCGCGCATCAGCCGCTCCTGCATGCTCGAGGTGCTCCAGCAGGACTACATCAGGACCGCGCGGGCCAAGGGGCTCTCGCATGGTGTAGTGACCTGGGTCCACGCTTTCCGCAACGCGCTCGTGCCCGTCGTCACGGTCATCGGCATCACGACCGCCGTGCTGATCGGCGGCGCCGTCGTCACGGAGATCGTCTTCAACATCCCGGGGCTGGGCCGCCTCATCATCTCGGCCATCCTCCGGCGCGACTACCCGGTGGTGCAGGGGGTCGTCCTCGTCACCGCCACGGTCTACGTGCTCATCAACCTCGGCGTCGATCTCCTCTACGCGATCATCGACCCGCGGATCCGCTATGACTGAGGCGGCCGTCGACGTCCTCGGCTCTGGGGTAACGGCGGGCGCGCCGTCCACGCGGCCGCGCTGGGTCCGCCGCCTTCTGGCCAACCGCAGCGTGGTGGGCGGGGCCCTCATCCTCCTGGCCTTCGTGCTGGCGGCGCTGCTGGCGGGGGTGCTCTCGACGCACAATCCCACGCGGCTCGAGCCGGCGGCGCGGCTCCAGCCGCCGAGCGCCCGGCACTTCCTCGGCACCGACGAGTTCGGGCGCGACGTCTGGAGCCTGGTCCTGTACGGCAGCCGCATCTCGCTCCTGGTCGGCGTGACGACCATGGTGCTGACCTCGGTCGGCGGCATCGCGGTCGGCCTGGTCGCCGGCTTCTCGCGGCGCCTCGACACGGTCGTGATGCGCGTGATGGACGGGCTCATGGCCTTCCCTGCCATCTTGTTGGCCATCGCGCTCATGGCGGTGCGCGGGCCCGGCGTGTGGAACGTGATCTTCGCGCTCTCGGTCGTCTACATGCCGCGCACGGCCATGCTCATCCGGAGCACGGTGCTGTCGATCCGCGAGCTCGACTACGTCCAGGCCGCGCGCGCGCTCGGCCGGGAGGACGCGGGCATCGCGGTGCGCCACATTCTGCCCAACTGCGTCGGCCCGCTCCTCGTCCAGGGCAGCTTCATCTTCGCCTACGCGATCCTCGCCGAGGCGATCCTGGGCTTCCTCGGCGTGGGCGTGCCGCCCTACGTGCCGTCCTGGGGCAACGTGATCGCGAGCGGCAAGAACGTGATCCGCGAGGCCTTCTGGGTCAGCCTCTTCCCGGGCGTGGCGCTCACGCTGGCCGGCCTCAGCCTCAACCTCCTCGGCGACGGCCTTCGCGATCTCCTCGACCCCCGCCTGCGGGTCCAGTGAGCCCGTCCGGCCCCTCGCACGACGAAGCGCCGCTGGCGCCTCTCGAGAATGTCCCGCTCGCGCCCCACTGCACCATGGGCGTGGGCGGGCCCGCGCGCTTCTTCGTCGAGACCGCGGACGAGGCGGCGGTGCTGGCGGCCCTCCGCTGGGCGCAGGAGCGCGGAGTGGATCTCCACGTGCTCGGCGGCGGCTCCAACCTCGTTGTGGCCGATACGGGAGTGGACGGACTCGTCGTGAGGGTCGCGCTGCGCGGGGTGTCGTTGCACGAGGTGGGGGGAGGAGTGGAGGTGACGGCGGCGGCGGGCGAGCCGTGGGAGGCCCTCGTCGCCCACGCCGTGGAGCGCGGCTGGGCGGGGCTCGAGTGCTTGAGCGGCATCCCGGGGCTCGTGGGCGCGACGCCCATCCAGAACGTGGGCGCCTATGGCCAGGAGGTGTCTCAGACGGTGACCGCTCTTCGCGCCCTCGATCGCCGCACGGGCGACTTTGTGAACCTCGCGCCCGAAGATTGCGGCTTCGGCTACCGCACGAGCCGATTCAAGAGCGGCGAGCCCGACCGCTTCATCGTGCTGAGCGTGACCTACAGGCTGATCCCCGACGGCGCGCCGGCCGTGCGCTATGCCGACGTCGAGAGCGACCTCGCGCGGCGAGGCATCGCCAAGCCCTCGCTCGCCGACGTGAGGTCGAGCGTGCTCGCCATCCGCCGCTCCAAGTCCATGGTGCTCGACCCGGACGATCCCAACCGCCGGAGCTGCGGCTCGTTCTTCCTGAACCCGGTGGTGGACGGCGCGACGTTCGGGCGCGTGGAGAGCGCGGCGGGCGATCCCGCGATGCCGCGGTGGCGCGAGGCGGACGGGCGCGTCAAGCTCTCGGCGGCCTGGCTTATCGAACACGCGGGACTCCGCCGTGGAGACGGGCCGGGGCCTGTCGCCCTGTCCACACGCCACAGCCTCGCCATCGTCTGCCGCGAGGGCGCGCGGGCCTCCGACGTGGCCGGCTTCGCCCGCGAGATCCGCGCGCGGGTCGAAGAGCGCTTCGGCATCCGCCTCGTCCCCGAGCCCGTCTTCTGGGGCGCGCTCTCGCTGTAGAATGCCGGCATGAAGCCTCGGTACCGGGCCGTGCTCGTCGGCTGCGGGGCGCGTGGACAGAGCCATGCGCTTGGCCTTCTCGCGAATCCGGACCGGTTCGAGCTGGTGGCGCTCTGCGATCGAGACGCTGAGCGCCTCGGCGCGCTCGCGCACACGCTTGGCATCACGCGCGGCTACTCCGACGCCGAGGCCATGCTCGCCGCCGAGCGCCCCGACCTGCTCTGCTTCGCCACCCCGCCCGCGGTGCGGCTCGAGCTCGTCGAGCTCGGGGTGCGGCATGACGTTCGCGCGATCGCGTTCGAGAAGCCGCTGGCGCTCTCGCTGGCCGACGCCCGGCGCATTGTCGCGCTCTGCGCGGGCGGCACGAAGGCCGTCGTCTGCCATCAGCTCAAGCACGCCGGCCATTGGCGGCGGGTAAAGCAGATCGTGGAGGAGGGCGGCATCGGGGAGATCCGGTCTTTCCACGCCACTGCCCGTCCGTCGATGCTGCGGGCGGGCACCCATGTCGTCGATGCCATGCTGTGGCTCGGCGCGGGCACGCGCGCGACGTCGGTCCTCGGCCAGGCTCATGGGCGCAAGGCCTATCTCGAGGACCATCCCTGTCCTGATCACGTCGCGGGCGTCGTCGAATTCGCGAGCGGGGCCCGCGGTCTCCTCGAGATCGGTTCTCTGGCGCCACGTCACCTCGACGACGGCGGCTTCTGGGGCGACGTGGCCGTCACCGTCCGGGGCGCCGAGGGCTATGCGCGCGTGGTGCTGGGCGGCGGGTGGGAGGCGGTCACGCGGCGGTCCGGAGGCCTGGTTCAAACCGGGCCCGCCGACATCTCGCCGGGCGAGCCCGAGCACATGCGCCTTCTCGCCGACTGGCTGGACGATCCTCGGCGGGCGCATCCGTCAAATCTCGTGACGAGCTACCACGGCTTCGAGATCCTGATGGGCCTCGCGCTGTCGAGCCTCGAGCGCCGCCGCGTCGATCTGCCCATCCCGGGGACTCCGGAGGCCATCCTGGAGCGACTCAGGGATGCGCTTCCGCCCGATGTGCTTCCAGAGGACGTGCGTCCGGCCGCCCGGACTCCATCGTGATCGCGCTCCGAGCGGTCACCAAGCGCTTTGGCGGTCGCCTCGCGCTCGACGGCGTGTCGATCGAGGTGCGTGCCGGCGCCGTCCACGTGCTCCTGGGCTCGAGTGGCTCGGGCAAATCGACGGTCCTGCGGCTCATCCTCGGTCTCGTGGAGCCGGACAGGGGCGAAGTGCTGGTGGACGGGACGCCCGTCACCGAGTCCACGCGGACCGCGCTTGTGAGGCGCATGGGCTACGTGGTGCAAGACGGCGGGCTCTACCCGCATCTGACCGCGTACCAGAACGTGGCGCTACCGGCGGAAGCGCATGGCTGGCTGCCGGCGCGGACTCGCGCGCGCGCGGCCGAGCTGGGGGCGATGGTGGGACTCGACGAAGACAGCCTGCGCCTCTATCCGCGCGAGCTCAGCGGGGGACAGCGCCAGCGTGTCGGGCTCATGCGGGCGCTGGTGCTCGACCCGCCCGTGCTCCTCCTCGACGAGCCGCTCGGATCGCTCGACCCGATTGTCCGGGCGGAGCTCCAGAGCCAACTCGGCCGCCTCTTTGCGGCCCTGGGCAAGACCGTCGTGATGGTGACCCACGACATCCGCGAGGCGGCTCTCCTCAGTCGCACCATCACCCTCATGACCGAAGGACGCATCGTCCAGCAGGGGGCGTTCGCCGACTTGGTCGAGCGGCCTGCCTCGCCGTTCGTGACTCAGTTCCTGACCGCCCAAACGCTGGCTCCCGGCCAAACGCTCGCCCCCGGGGAATCGGGGGCCCGATAAAACATGCGGACGCTCGTCGCGGGTGTCGCGCTCTTCGCCTTGCTGCTGCACGGATCCGGCGTCAGCGCCGCGCAGGACGGAATCATCCGTGTCGGGTCGAAGTCCTTCACGGAAAGCTACATCCTCGCGGAGATCGCGGCACAGGTTATCGAGCAGGCTGGAGAGGCCCGGGTCGAACGGCGGCTCGGCCTCGGTGGCACCGGCATCACATACCGGGCCATCGCCTCGGGCGCGATTGACCTCTATCCCGAGTACACCGGCACGCTCGCCCGCATCATCCTGAAGGACCCGGCGCTCCGCACGCCCGAGGCGATCCGAGCGCGCCTCCGGCCATCGGGGCTGACGATGAGCGAGCCCCTCGGCTTCAACAACACGTACGCGCTCGCGGTCCGCGTCGAGCTGGCCGAGCACCTGGAGCTCCGGAGCATCGGTGACCTCGCGCGTCACCGCGAGCTCACCGCGGCGTTCAGCTCCGGTTTTCTGGAGCGCGAGGACGGCTGGCCGGGACTCAGGCGCCACTACGGCCTGTCGCTGGCTCGCGTCCGCGTGATGGAGCACGCCCTGACGTACCGGGCGCTCGCCGGCGGCGAGGTGGATGTCATGGACGTCTTCTCGACGGACGGGCAGCTCGAGCGCCTGCGACTTCGGATCCTCCGGGACGATCGGGGCTTCTTCCCGGACTACTCGGCGGTACTGCTGGCCCGCCGGGACATGGCCGAGCGTTTCCCGCGGACGTGGGTGCGGCTCCGCCAAACCTTCGAGGGATCGCTCGACGACCGGCGCATGGCGGCACTCAACGCGATGGTGGACCTGGACGGCAAGAGCATCCCCGAGGTGGCCGCCGCGTTCGCGGGCGCGGCGCAGCCGGACGCGCAGGGCAGGCCGGGCATCGTGACGGAGCTCTACGCCCTCACGCTCGACCACCTGGTCCTCGTCCTGGTCTCCCTGGCCGCCGCCATCGTCCTGGGCATGCCGATGGGCATCGCCGCGGCGCGGTTCCGGCGGATCGGTCAGGTCGAGCTTGGCGCTATCGGCATGCTGCAGACCGTCCCGGCCCTGGCGCTCCTCGTTTTCATGATCCCGCTCTTCGGGATCGGCAAAGGTCCCGCCCTCGTCGCCCTCTCCCTGTACGCGCTCCTCCCCATCGTGCGCAGCACCTACGCGGGGATGATCGGGATCGATCGCCATCTCCTGGAGATCGCCTTTGTGCTCGGGCTCGGGCGGCTGGCGCGCCTGGTTCGCATCGAGCTCCCGCTCGCCTCCATCAGCATCATGGCGGGGATCAAGACGTCCGCCGTCATGACGGTGGGCACGGCCACGCTTGCCGCGTTCATCGGCGGCGGCGGCTACGGAGCGCTGATCGTGCGGGGCTTGGCGCTGGATGATACCGCGACGATCCTGGCCGGGGCTGCGCCCGCCGCGGCGATGGCCGTGGCGTTTCACGTGGTCTTCGAGTTTCTGGACCGCCTCGCGGTCCCGCGCGGCCTCCGCCGCTAACCTCCGGAGTCGAGGAGCGCGTTGAGGCGCCGGCACGCAGCGATGACTTCGCCGTCCCTGCCCGGGAACCACGCCCGGATCCATTGCGGGCGCTCGAAGAAGGCCAGCGGAGGCCGTCCGCGGCGCCGAATACCCACCCGGAGCACGAGGCCGCTGGCATTGATGAAGCTCACGTCCTCCAGCATGCGCCCCGGCCCGGCCACGCCCACGGTGATCGGGCAGAGCTTGGCGACGGCAGCGATCGAATCCGAGACGCCGCGGAGGCAGAACACGTGGGTCCGGGGCAGAACCCCGGGCGGCAGGGTCTCGAGAACGCTTCGCAGGGTGAGACCCGAAAAGACGGTGTCGTCCACCACGGCGAGTGACTCGGAGGCATCGATGTCCGTGAGCTGGCCGGCAAGCTGGCCGGCGAGCGTGGCCGGCACGGTGCTGACGAGATGATAGTCTCCGTGCCCGTCCTCCTCTCGGGTGAGCCCGAGAGGGTGGACGCGCGGGAACCAGCCGGTCTTCGCGTGGAGCGCCTGGGCCACGCGCTCGCCGGCTCGGCCGATGCCGAGTGCAAGATCGAATGGGGCATGCCGACCCTGGGCGATGACACGCTCGACCTGCTCGGCCAGCGTGAGGACCACGACCCGCTCGCGGTCTCTTTGGAGGAGCGCGAAGAGGGAGCGGGTGAGGGCGGCGGCGGGGGAGGCGGGACCGAGACGCTCCACCACGTCGTCGCTCAGATCGTCGTGGACGTACAGCAGTCGCGGCGTGGGCTGCGCGTAGGCCCCGTGGTCCGGGTCGTCCGCGCCGCGGGACGCGTCAGCCGGCGGCATCCGACCCCGGCCCACGATAGACGTAGTCGCCTCGACAGCGCTCCATCATCGCGCGCATGTCCTGGCGCAGCTCCTCGAGCGTCGGCCGGCCGACATACCACCAGCCGTTGTAGATCCGATGAATCGTGAGATCAGGCAGGAGCGAGAAGGTGTACGGCAGGGCGATGAGACCGTGTCGGAATGTCGGCGGCGTCGTCTCGACGATGTCGAGGCGTGAGATGGCGCGTCGCTCGTGATCGCTCAGGAACGTGAAGGAGGCGCCGAGCCCGGCGCGGAACGCCGCCGAGACCTCGGGCGGGTCTGTCGAGACCACCGCGAGCTTGCAGTAGTTGACGGCGAGTTCGTCCTGGAGCTCGGTCAGGTGCCGCAACTGGCACCCGCACTTCGGTCACCAGTACCCGCGGTAGAAGCTCACGATGAGCGGGAATTCGCCCGCGAGCGCGGAGAGGCGGACCGGCTCGGCTCGATGATCGGGCAGCTCGAGATCCGGGAACTGCTTGCCGACGGCCAGATGTGGGTGCACGACGTATCCTCCTCGCTTTCGGATCCCGCCAACCTCGCGGCTAGCCCGGAGCGGCGACCGCGAGGGCGAAGTAACTCTCCGAGTCGGTGTGCCAGGTCTCGAGGCGGAGCCCGGCGTCTTCGAGCATGGCCTGCGCGGCGGCGCGGCTGAACTTGTAGGAATTCTCCGTCCAGATGCCTTCTTCCGGCGAGACGCGAATGGTCAGCCCCAGGCGGCGGAGATGCACCTCCTGCGTCGAGTCGGGGACGAGGTGCATCTCGATGCGGGCCGCGGTCTCGTTGTAGAAGGCGACGTGCCGGAAGGCCGTGGGGAGGAAGTCGGCGTCCGTGCCGCGGTTGACGACGTTGAGGATGTTCCGGTTGAACTCCCGGGTGACGCCGCTCGCATCGTTGTATGCGGCTTCGAGCACCGTGACGTCCTTGACGAGGTCGAGGCCGACGAGGAAGCGATCCTCCCGGCTGCGGAGGAGCGCGCGCACCTGGGCGAGCAGCCGCTGCCTGCCGGGAGGGTCGAGGTTGCCGATCGTGCTGCCGAGAAAGAGCACGAGCCGGCGGCCGACCGGGGAGGGCACGTGCTCCAGGTGCCGCTCGAAGTCACCCACGAGAGCGCGCACGTCGAGGAACGGGTAGTCGGCAATGAGGCGGGCCGCGCTGGCTTGCACGGTCAGCTCGTCGACGTCGATCGGAACGTAGCGAAGGCGGTCCCGCAGGCCGTTCCGGGCATCGAGGAGCCGGCGGGTCTTCACCGCCGATCCCGGGCCGAGCTCTACGATGTCCTGGGGCTCCAGCTCGCGCATGAGCTCTGGCGCGAGCGTCTCGAGGAGCGCCGCTTCCTTCCGCGTCAGGTAGTACTCGGGAAGCTCGGTGATGCCCTCGAACAGCTTGGATCCGATGGCGTCGTAGAAGTACTTCGGGGGCAGGGTCTTGGGGCTTGCCGTGAGCCCGCGGCGCACGTCTTCCTCGAGCCTTGTGCGCCTGTCGGTTTCGTCCGTATACGCGTACGCGCGATAGCGCATGGTCGTCGTTTCGAGGCACGGGGCATCGGCCACCCCAGCCGCGGCCCTCCGAGGGTAATCCGCCTCGGGCCAACCCGCAAGTCTTGCTTGAGATGTCCGAATGGGCCCGGCGCTTTCGGTCGCCGTGGAGCCCATCCCGACGTACACTTCCTGACAGTGCTCGCTAGGACCATGGGGAGGGTTCTACATGGCTGAGACGATGGGGGAGCGGCTCGCTAACGTATGGGCGCGCACGGACCGGATCTTCGAGATCCTCGCGCCCGGGGCCTTCCTCGCGCAGCCGATCGCGCTGCGCCACCCGTTCATCTTCTATGTCGGGCACCTCCCCGCCTTCGCCTGGAACCACGTGTGCGTGGGTGTCCTCGCGCGGCCCTCCTTCAACGCGGCATTCGATGAGATCTTCTCCCGCGGCATCGATCCCGATGTGGACGATCCGGGTCACTGCCACGCTCACCCGGGAATCCCGGATCGCTGGCCGACCGTGGCCGAGGTGCTCGCCTATCGTGATCGCGTCCGGGCCTCGGTGCTCGAATCCGTGGACGCGGTGACCGAGCGGGCGGGGACGCATCTCATGGCCCGGGATGGGCGCGTCTTCTCGATGGTGATCGAGCACGAGCTCATGCACCAGGAGACGCTTCTCTACATGCTCCAGGAGCTTGCCCTCGACCGGAAGGTCCGTCCCGCCTGGCTCCCGCGCGAGGTGACGGGCCGCGGCCGACGCCCGGCCACGGTGCAGGTGCCCCCGGGGACGGCGACGCTCGGCGCGGCGCTCACCGACCTGGCATTCGGCTGGGACAATGAGTTCCCTCCGGCTCAAGTCTTCGTGCCGGGCTTCCGCATCGGTGAGACGCCGGTGACGAACGGCCAGTTTCTCGCCTTCGTGGACGATGGAGGATACCGGCGGCGCGAGCTCTGGGCTGCCGATGACTGGGGGTGGAGCCGTGAGGAGACGCTCTCTCATCCGCGGGTGTGGACGAACCAGGACGGGCGGTGGCTCTACCGCGGACTCTTCGATCTCCTCCCGCTCGAGCGCGTGATGGATTGGCCCGTGTACGTCAGCCTGGCCGAGGCGCGGGCGTATGCGCGATGGCGGGGTCTGCGGCTGCCCACGGAGGCGGAGTTCCACCGGGCGGCCTTCGGCGATCCACTGGGACCCGAGCGCTCCTTTCCCTGGGGAGCAGGCGCTCCCGGCGAGCGACACGGCAACTTCGACTTTCGCCACTGGGCGCCGACGCCAGTGGGCACGTACCCCGAGGGAGCGAGCGCGTGGGGTGTCTACGACCTCGTGGGCAATGGGTGGGAATGGACCGAGACGCCGTTCGCGGGCTTCCCGGGTTTCGAGGCGTGGATCCCGGGCTATCCTGGCTACTCAGCCGATTTCTTCGACGGCAAGCACTTTGTCCTCAAGGGCGGTTCGTGGGCGACCGCCGCGGAGCTCGTACGCCGGAGCTTCCGCAACTGGTTCCAGGCGCACTATTCGTACGTCTTCGCCACGTTTCGCTGTGTCGCCGGCGCGGAGGTTCGCGCCCGCTAGCGGGCACCGCCCGTCGCGACGGCGGCGAGGAAGGCGCGGATGCGGCGCGCGTTGACACCCAGGTCGCTCCGCCCCACGCGCGAAGCCGAGCGCACGTCAATGCGGCTGCCGTTCGGCGCGGGCCTCACGCGCACGACGATGTCGTCGGTGAAGCCGAACCAGCGCGTGGTGTCGCTCGCCTCGAGCCGCCCTTCGGCGGGCACGGCCGTGACGATACGCCAGCCCATGGCGCGGGCGGCGGCTTCGACTCGGGCGAACGCCTGCTCGGGCGGCAGCGGCAGGACGAGCGGCGCCAGATCGGGATAGCCCCGCTTCTGCTGGGCGGCGACGGCGGCGCCGCCATACGCCGCCCCGTTCTCCGACGTCGCGCGCTGCGGTTGGAGCGCGACGAATGGCGGCGGGTTGTTGGTGTCCGTCGTGATGTCGTGGATGAGCGGGGCCGCGGCCCCCGCGCGCACCATGCCCAGCAGCGGTGCCGCGGCTGCCAGGGCCACGAGCAGCGCCAGAGCCGAGCCAGCGAGGCTGCGCCACACGCGAGCGGTGAGAGCGAGCGCGATGGCCCAGACGGCGAGAACGGCGGCCGCGAGGCCCCCAAGCGCCGCCACCGCGAAGACACCGAGCGCCCAAGGCGTGCCCAGGAAGCCCAGGCGATGGCTGGGGCCCGACAGCGCGACGCACAATGCCGAGAGGACTGCGAGAGCGAGCGCCGCTATGGTGAGGCTCGCGGCCCGCCGCGCCCTCCGCTCCCGCCGCTCTCCGCTTCGTTCGGCCATGGCCGAGCCCTCCCTCCCGTAGGCCAGAGCATACCGCGGCTTGACAGCCCGCGGAGGCCGCGGCTAGAGTCGCCTGACCATGGCGACGATGACGGCGCGGCTCGCGTGCGGTCTGCTCCTGCTGCTTGACTCGGGCTGCGCTGCGACGCCCAAGGGCTACACCGAGCGCGATCTCCAGGCGCGCTGCGACAACACCGGCGGGCGCTGGCATGCGGCCGTCGCGCGCGAAGGGTTCTGCGAGTACCAGTCGCCGGGAATGATCTGATTTCGCCCGCCGCGACCCGACCATGACCGCTCCCTCCGCCGTGCCGCCCGCCGTGCCACCCGCCGTGCCGCCCGCCGTTCCGACTGTCCAGCTCGACAACGGCGCGGTCCGCGTCACCGAGTGGCGCTTCGCCCCCGGCGCCACGACCGGCCACCATCGCCACGAGTACCCGTACGTCGTCGTGCCAATGACATCGGGACGGCTCGCCATCACGGGCGCCGACGGGGTCTCGACGTCGGAGCTGGTCACGGGACAGGCCTACGCGCGCCCCGCCGGCGCCGAGCACGACGTCAAGAACGCCAACAGCTTCGAGTTCGTCTTCGTCGAGATCGAGATCCTCGGGTGAGCCTGGGTCTGCTGCGGCGCCGGAGCATCGCCGCGCTCCTGCGCCGCGAGCTCGTCACGGAGGAGGACGCGGCCACCTCCGCGCTGATGGCGCGGGTGCGCGAAGCGCGGCGGCGAGGCTTCATCTCTCGCGGCGAGTTCCTCGCCATGTGCCGGTGGAAGAGCCCGCGGGCGTTGCGCCACTACCAGCGAAATGCCGCCGGGCGCGTCCGCGAGGCTTCGCGCCTCGCGCTGGCGGCTCGGAGCGAGCGGAGGCGGATGGAGCACCTGCTGGCGCTCGACGGCGTCAGCGTCCCCGTCGCCTCGGCCATCCTGACGCTCCTCGACCCGCGGCGCTACGGCGTGCTCGACATCCGCGCGTGGCAGATGCTGTACGCGATGCACGGCGTGGACGCCAACCCGGCCGGCCGCGGCTTCACGGTCGGGCAGTGGCTCCGCTACCTCGAGACCCTCCGCTCGCACGCGCGGCGCCTGCGCGCGTCGGCCCGCGCGATCGAGTACACGCTCTTCCTCTGCCACCGGAAGCGCCAGCGGGGACGCCTCTACGATCCGCCACGGAAGCGGCGGTGACGGGCCGCGTCCGGCTGTCCCAGATCCT
>DASYVT010000032.1 GCA_035936835.1 Candidatus Methylomirabilota bacterium
GGGCATCGGCGGGCAGTTCGATTTTGTCCTGGGGGCGCGCCAGGCGGCGGGCGGTCGGTCGTTCATCGCGCTGCCGTCCACGGGCCGACAGGGCAAGGTCTCGCGGATCGTGGCGCGCCTGCCGGCGGGGGCGCGGGTGACCACGCCGCGCTTCATCGCGGACTACGTGGTGACCGAGTGGGGGACGGCTTCGCTCCGCGGAAAAAGCGACGCCGGGAGGGCGCGGGAGCTGCGCCGCGTCGCCCACCCGGCGTTCAGGGAATCGCTGGAGCGCGAGGCCGCTACGTCTTGAGCTTGTCGATCTCGGCGAAGACCTCCGCGTCCTCGGGGAACCGGTAGGTGACCTGGTTGTCCCAGACGCGCTTGGCGTCGACGTCCACGAAGAAGACGCCGCCCGACTCTTCCTTGAGCGCGGCGTTGATCCCGTACTTGGTCTTGATGGCGGCCTGCAAACTGGAGGCCTGGGGAAGGAAGTTTCACTCCCCGCAATACGTGATCAGGATGTTCATCCGGTCCTCCTTCGCTCGATGTGATGACCGCCGGTGCGTATGATACGGAGCCCGCAACGGAGTGTCAATTGACTGCTCCCATCCTCATCGACACCGATCCGGGCATCGACGACGCGCTCGCCATCCTGCTGGCTCTCGCCTCGCCCGAGGTTTCCGTGGAGGCGATCACCACGGTGGCGGGCAATGTCGAGGTCGATCTCGCCACGGCCAATGTCTTCCGCATCCTTGATGTGGCACGCCCTTGGGACATCGTGCGCCCTGTGCGCCGCCCGCCCGTGGCGCGGGGCGCCGCCGCCCCGCTCGCCGGCCCGCTCCTGACAGCGGCCCATGTCCACGGTGAGGACGGCCTCGGCAACCTCGGCGGCTTGCGGGAGCCCGACGGACGACCGCGGTACCCTGAGCCGTCCCATGCCCTTCAGATGCTCGACGGGGCGGATTTGATTCTCGAGACAGCGGATCGGTTCGCCGGGCGCCTTGTGATCGTCGCCCTGGGGCCGCTGACCAATGTCGCCCTGGCGCTCCGGCGCGACCGCGGGCGCCTGGCCCGGGTTGCCCGGATCGTCGTGATGGGAGGGGCCGTGGCGGTGCCGGGGAATGTCACGGCGGCCGCCGAGTTCAACATGCACGTGGACCCCGAGGCCGCGGCGGAGGTCTTCGCCTCCGGGCTGCCCATCGAGCTCGTGCCCCTCGACGTTACGCGCCGGGTGGTGCTGACCCGGGCCGACCTGAGCAAAGCGCTTGGGCGCCACGGCGGCAGGACGGCGCGCTTCATCGAGGACTTCACCGCCCACGGCTTCGACTTCGAGACGCAGCGCGGGGATGGGGGCATGGCGCTCCACGACCCGCTCGCTGTCGGCGTCGCAGTGGACGCGAGCCTAGTCACCCTCGAGCCCCTCCACGTCGCCGTCGAGTGCGAAGGGCGCCTGACGCGGGGCATGACCGTGGCGGACAGGCGACCGCAGCGCGACAGGCCCGCGCCCACGTGCCGCGCCGCCTTGGACGTGGACGCCCCGCGCTTCCTGCGGCTCTTCCTGGAGCGGGTGTGCCGCGCGTCTGCGTGATCGGTTCGGCGAACGTGGATTACACCGTAGCGCTGCCGCGCCTTCCGTCACCCGGCGAGACGGTCTCAGGCGGCACGCTGCTCGTCAACCTGGGCGGCAAGGGCGCCAACCAGGCCGTGGCGGCGCGGCAACTGGGCGGCGAGGTGAGGATGATCGGCTGTGTAGGAGACGACGCGGACGGCAGGCGCATCAGGGAGAGCTTGGCGGCTGCCGGCATCGGCGTTGACGGCCTTTTGACGTCGAGTGAGGCCGCCACCGGCACCGCGCTCATCATGGTCGACGCGCAGGGGCGCAACCAGATCGCGGTCGCGCCCGGCGCCAACCACCGCCTCACCGTGGAGATGGTCGCGCCCTACGCCGAGAGCATCGCATGGGCGGACGTCGTCGCGTGCCAGCTCGAGACGCCGCTGCCGGTGGTCCGCTGGGCTCTCGAGGAGGCGCGGCGGCACGACGTCACGACCATCCTCAATCCCGCTCCGGTCCAGCCGCTCGATCCCGAGATCCTCGCACTCGTGGACTTTCTCACCCCCAACGAGCACGAGGCGGCGAGCCTCACCGGCCTCACCGTGGATTCGCTCGACTCGGCGCGCGCGGCCGCGGGCCGGCTGCTCGCCTCGGGCGCGGGCGCGGTCCTCGTCACGTTGGGCGAGCAGGGTGTCCTCGTGTGCGGGGGCGACGGCGCCGCGCACTTTCCCGCCTTCCCCGTGGAGGCGGTGGACACGACGGCGGCCGGGGATGCCTTCAACGGGGCGCTGGCCGTTGGGCTCGCGGCGGGCGGCACCCTCGAGCAGGCGATTCCGCTCGCGAACGCGGCCGCCGCGCTCGCGTGCACAAAGCGCGGCGCGCAGGACTCGCTGCCCGGCCGCGCGGAGGTCGAAGCTTTCCTCCGCTCGCTCGACGGGTCTCGCTAGCAGCGATTGCTCTCAGGCTGTATCGTTGGCGGGCGTGACTGAGAACGGGTGTTGATATGACTTCCGCAGTCAAGTGCCACGATGACGCGAGGAGCGCGCGTGCCGTTGGGTTTCACGGTGGTTGCTCGAGCCACCGGCAGAGACGGAGCCTGTAACTGCGACGGTTGATCATGCTGATATCCGTGGGTTGGCTACCACCGTACTTGTATCCGTCGCGGCGCCTGCTTCGCTCTATGGGCGAGGGTCGTGGCCTCGTAAAACCGCCGAAGATTGCGCCGATACCGGGGCCGCGTCTCCGCCGATGGCTCGAGATCGTGATCAACGGGTCTGTGCTCCATGCTGCTCGGTGCGCTCCTCTCCGCTCGGTCAGGGGGCCAGTGGGACGGTGCGGGCGATCGCCCAGGCAAAGGCCGCCATCTCCCGGGCAATGGCCACCGCGACCTGGTTGGCGTGCTTGCCCCGGGCGATCAACTGGCGATACCGTTTGCACAGGCGCACCTGCGCCTTCCAACCGATGGCCTGGGCCTCGGCCGGCAGCGCCTCCAGCCGGAGCTGGAGATGCCGGCTGATCTTCGCCGGATGCCGATAGGTCCACGCGCCTTCGACCAGCGCGCGCCGGGCGTGGGTGTTGCCGGCCTTGGTGATGCCCCCTTGCCGCCGCCGCGCCCCCGACGAGTACTCCGAGGGCGTGAGGCCGAGGTAGCTCATCAGCTGGCGCGGCGTGTCGAACCGCGTGAGGTCCCCCAGCTCGGCGATCACGATGATGGCACCCGTGATGTCCACGCCCCGCAGCGCCTGGATCGCCTCGACCACCGGGTACAGGCGCCAGCCCTTCACCGCCTCGTGCAGCTCGTGCTCCAGGCGCCCGCACCGTTCGTGTTCCTCGGTCACGGAGCGGAGGTACTCCTGGAAGACGATCTGCTGCACAGGGGTCGGACAGACGACCTCGGAGAGCCAGCGCAGATGAGCGGCGGTCCAGCTCGCCCGGCCTTCGTAGCGGATGTCCTGCCGCAGCAAGAACGCCTTCAGCCGATGCTTGGCCGCCGTGAGATCCTGCATCGCGTCTTCGCGCGCCCGGCTCAGGTCGCGGATGGCCTCGTCCTGCACCTGGGGCACATAGATGGGGGTGAGATCGCCGCTGCGCAGGAGCCGGGCCAGCATGACCGCATCGCGCCGATCCGTCTTCACCCGGTCCCCCGGCTTCCTCGGGATCAGCGACGGCGCCACGACGTGGCAGCTCACGCCCTTTCGGGTGAGGTACCGATACAGCCAGTACCCGCACGGGCCGGCCTCGTAGACGAGCACGAGCCGCGCGGCCTTGCTCTGGAGCTGCCGGAGGAGCTTGTCGATGTCGCACTGTCGGGTGCCGATCGGGCCCAGGGACACGACCTCGCCACCGCGGTCCTCGGGCGCGTAGGCGACGGCGATGGACTCCTTGTGGACGTCGAGACCAACGTAGAGAGTTTTGCTAGACTGGTCCATGGCTGACCTCCAAGCTCGCAAGTGTGCCAAGAGCACGTGGCGGCTCTGGCCTTACAAGGCTAACCCGCGTTGAGCCGGAGGTCAGCCTCTCTGTGCGGAAGTCATCATGTCTATGTTATCTACGCTCAGACCCGGCGATCGCCTGGTTTCAACGAATTCGCACCAGGTATTTGTTTTGGGGCGCTTGATGATTTGAGCGATTCCCGGTCTCCGCAACCGTGTATCAAACACAGTTAAGGAGGGCCAACAATGTCATTCGGGATTTTCATTGTCGGCTACATCATATTGATTATCGGCCTGGCGATCGGTGCTCACTTGCTGCACGCGCCTCAGAAGTGGATCGGAGTAGGCGTTCTCTGTCTGATCGGCATAGCGATCATCCACGGCGTGACGGCGACTCGACACAAGGATCCGCCGTCCTAGGAAAGGAAAAAGCCCGCGTTGGTGGCGGGCTTTTTCTCAGAGCTGAGAAATCGAGGGGCGTTACGGCGTCAGCTGACCGCGGATCTCTCCGCCCGGATTGGCGGCGCTGTGCACGTTGACGTAGAGGTTCCCCAACCTGAAAGCCTCGTACTGGGTGTCGTTGAGTCTGATGCTCGCCGGAACGGACCACGTGTTGTCGGCCGTTCTGTTCAGGGGAATGATCACCGGCCCGTTCTCACCCGGCACACCCAGATGGATATGGGCCGCGGTGCCGGCGACGCCGGAGGTCATCACGCTGCCGCTGACCGACCTGTCCATCAGGACCCTGATGGTGCCGCTGCCCGTCGCGGCGGTGCTCACGGGAGGCACTTCCTGGTTGCCGTTGAGGATCACGTTTGAGCCGCTCGGCGCGGGGCTGGACATCTGGGCACATCCCGCGGCGAGGAGTGCCGCTACACCCATGCCGCTCGCCCAAAGGATCCGCCTCACGCCCTGTCGTAGTGGATGCATTGTCCTGTCTCCGTTTGGTTGATGGTGCAAAACAAGAATGTTGGCCTGCGTGCTAGCAAGCTAACAGCCAGCCAGCAACGGTATCTATTGGACCTTGGTCCAAGGAAGCTTGGTGGTTAGCCCTCGTGTGTGCTGCACAAGGCCACCTGGCTCCTCTCGCTCCTCCGCGAGCTACTGCGCGATCCGGCTGCGCAGGGCTCGGATGCGCTCGATCGATGTGGCCAGGTTTTTCGGGGAGAGGCGACCGGCGGCCAGTGCCTGACGGATCCCCGCGACGACCCGCTCGGCCGCGCCGCGCTCGACCTTGCCCTGGTTCTGCGAGATCAGCAGCATGTCCACCGTGGCCTGGAGCGCCAGGACCGAGGCCTCCTCGACGCCGTAGCGTTGGCGGATCGCGCCCATCAGGAGATCGTCCGAGACCACCAGCCCCTTGTAGCCGAGCTTGCCGCGGAGATAGCGCCCGATGGCGTAACGCGACAGCGTCGCGGGGTTGAAGAAGTCGATGCCGCGGTTGAAGACGTGGGCAGTCATGACGCTGTCGGCCAGCCCTTCCTTAATAAGGACGCGGTAGGGCTCGAGCTCGACCTTGAGATCGGCCGTCTCCGTCACGTCCACGAAGCCGTGGTGAGAGTCCGTCCGGCTCGAGCCGTGTCCCGGGAAGTGCTTGAGGGAAGTCAGGACGCCGGCCTCGTGCATGCCCTGGATGAACGCGCGGGCCTGGGCGATGACCTGCTGGGGATCGGAGGAGAAGGTGCGGCCGAGCGTGACCACCGCCGGGTTGAGCGGGTTGACCGCCACGTCCACGACGGGGGCGAGGTTCCAGTTGATGCCGGCCTCGCGGAGCGTGGCGCCCATGCGCCGAGACTCGAGCTCGGTGGCGGCGAGATCACCGGCGTCGCCCAGCTCCTGCGGCGGCGGCGTCGGGAGATAGCCCACTCGGGTAGAGAGCCTCATGACGAGGCCGCCCTCGTTGTCGGCGGCGATGAGCAGCGGGCGGCCTGCGCACTCCCGCGCCAGGGCCTGGAGGTCCGCGGTGAGCCGGCGCACCTGCTCGGCGCCCGTGATGTTGCGCGCCTCGCCCGTGCGCGCGTCGCGCTCGAAGAGGATGAGGCCGCCCACCTTGACGTCGCAGACGAGCGCGCGGACCTCCTCGTTGCCCTCGACCTGCGTGCCCCCGAAGCCGACCAACAAGAGCTCGCCCAGCGGCAGGGGCGGCCTGCGCGCGGCGCCGTCGCTGGTGGCGGTGGCCGCGCACCCCTCGACGACAAGGACGAGGAGCAGGGCGCCGAGCCGCAGTCTCACGTCGCATCCGTGAAAGGCATGGCAAAATCGTAGCATGCTGGAGTATAGTGACCAAGACATGGCGCACCACGAAGGAGCAGCGCCGTCGCGGGTGTTCTACGGCTGGTGGGTCGCGGCGGCGTTCTCGCTGATCATCTTCCTCTCCACGGGCGCCCGCTTCGCCGTCGGCCCCTTCCTGAAGCCGGTCGTGAGCGACCTCGGCCTCGATCGCGGAAGCTTCTCGCTGGTCATCTCGCTCTCGCTCTTCCTCTTCGGCGCCTTCATGCCCCTCGTCGGCCCGCTGGTGGACCGCTGGGGCTCGCGCATCGTGTGCTCGTTCGGCGCGGTCGTCATGGCGGGCTCGCTCGTGCTGACGGGCACCATGACGTCCCTCTGGCAGTTCACGCTCTACTATGGCGTGTTCGCGGCCCTGGGTCTCGCGGCGACGGGCCACGTCGTCGCGTCGGCCACCCTGACGCGGTGGTTCGTGAAGCGTCGGGGCACGGCGGTGAGCGTGCTCTCGGTCGCCTCGATGTCGGGGATCGCCCTCCTCGTGCCCATCGTGATGTGGTGCATCCTGCGCTTCGGCTGGCGGGCGACCTACATGATCCTCGGGGTGGCGTCGCTCGTCATCACGCTGCCGCTGGCGCTCTTCGTGCTGCGGGACTCGCCCGAGGACATCGGGCTTCATCCCGACGGCAGGACGCCCGCGCCGGCCGCGCCGGGATCGGCGCCGGTCATCGAGCGCACCGCCACGGGCGACGCGTTCCGGACGCCGTCCTTCTGGCTGATGGGCGGCGGCCTCTTCTCCTGCGGTTTCTCGATGAGCCTGCTCTCGGCCCATGGCGTCCCCATGCTGACGGACCACGGCTTCCACGAGATGACGGCCTCCTCGGCCATCGGGTTTCTGGGCATGACGAGCATCGGCGGCGGCATGCTGCTCGGCATCCTCTCCGACCGCTATGGCCGCAAACCCGTGCTCGCCGCCGGCTATCTCATTCGCGTGGTTGCCTTCAGCCTGCTTTTCCTCGCCCGTGAGCCGGCGGCGCTCGTCGTGGTAGCCGCGATCGGCGGGTTCGGCATGGCGGGCAGCCTCGCGATGACCTCGGCGCTCTCCGCCGACATCTTCGGCCGGTTCTCGGTGGGATCGATCTTCGGGCTCATGTTCCTGATGCACCAGATGGGCGCGGCGCTCGGCGCCTGGCTCGCCGGCTTCCTCTTCGACCTCTCCGGCGGCTACGGACTGGCCTTCGGGATGTCGTGCGCGCTCCTCCTCGTGGGGGCGGGGCTGTCCTTGACGATCAACGTGGCGGATCGGCCCCGGGTGCGTAGCCTGCTCCAGCCCGTGGCGGGTGGGAGGTAGAACGATGGGCTACCAGGCGCTGCTCATGGACCGCGCGGACGGCATCGCGACGATCACGATGAACCGGCCCGAGGCGCGGAATGCGCTGGACCTCACGATGCGGGAGGAGATGCTGGGGGCGCTGGACGAGATCGAGCGCGACCCCGCCGTGCGCGTGGTGCTCCTGACGGGGGCGGGCGGCCACTTCTCGGCCGGCGGTGACGTTAAGAGCATGCAGAAGAAGCACACGGCGGCCGAGGGCAGGGCGCGCGTGGAGATGCTCAACCGCTTCGTGCTGCGCTTGTTCAACTTCCCCAAGCCGACGATCGCCATGGTGGACGGCTTCGCGGTCGGCGCCGGGTGCAACATCGCGCTCGGCTGCGACCTGATCGTCGCCTCCGATCGCGCGAAGTTCGGCGAGGTCTTTCTCAAGATCGGGCTGGTTCCGGACGGCGGCGGGACCTGGCTCCTCCAGCGCCTGGTCGGCTTGGCCAAGGCCAAGGAGCTGGTGCTGACGGCCGAGATCATCGACGCCGCCGAGGCGCTCAGGATCGGACTCGTCAACCGCGTCGTACCCGCGGGGGAGCTTGAGAACGCCACGCGTGCGCTGGCAGCGAAGATCGCGGCGGGTCCGCCGCTGGCCGCGACCCTCGCCAAGTCGCTCCTCAATCGAGCGGCGACGGGGGACCTGGCCGCCGCCCTCGAGGGCGAAGCCTTCGGGCAGTCCAACGCCATCACCTCGGAAGACCACGCCGAGGGCGTCCGCGCGTTCCTCGAAAAGCGCGCGCCCAAGTTCCAGGGCCGCTGATGCCCATACGCTCGCGGATCACGGGCACGGGCATGGCCGTGCCGGACTGTATCGTCGACAATCACTTGCTCTCGCGCTGCATGAGCACGAGCGACGAGTGGATCGTCCAGCGCACCGGTATCAGCGAGCGACGCGTCTCCCCCGACACCTACCGGATGCTCCTCCGTCTCGCCGAGGCGCCCGACAAGGCCGCCTATATGCGCGACGTCAAGGACCGCGGGCTCGACGGCAACATCGACTCTTCGCTGACGGTCTCGGACCTCGCGGTCGAGGCCTCGCGCATGGCGCTCAAGCACGCCGGGCTCACCGCGGAGGACCTCGACTGCATCGTCGAGTCCTCCACGCTGCCAGACTTCGCCTATCCCGCGACCGGCTGCGTCACCCAGGGCAAGCTCGGCCTGACGTCGACGCCCGTGTTCAACCTGGCCCAGGGCTGCGCGGGATTCGTCTACGGGTTGTCGCTGGCGGACCAGTTCATCCGGGGCGGGATGTACGAGAAGGTCCTGGTAATCGGCGCCGAGCTGCTGTCCTCGGCCTTCGACTACACGGACGCGGGACGGGACATGGCCGTGCTCTTCGCCGACGGCGGCGGCGCCGCGGTGCTCGAGGCCCACGAGGAGGGAACGCCGCCGCGCGGGCTGATCTCGCACCACCTCCACTCCGACGGCAGCGCCATCGACGCGCTGACGGGGGAGATCTGGGGGTCGTCCACCTTCCCGCCGGTGTCGAAGAAGAAGATCGACGACGGCCGGACGCGGCCGCGGATGAACGGCCGCGCGGTGTTCGTGCATGCAGTCAGGCGCGTGCGCGAGGTGGTGCAGGAATGCCTCGGCGCCAACGGCCTCTTGGCCGACGACATCGACCTCTTCATCTTCCACCAGGCCAACCTGCGCATCGTCGAGTCCATGGCCGAGTCGTTCAAGATTCCCGAGTCGCGGATGCTCAACAACATCCAGCGCTACGGCAACACGGCCGCCGCCTCGGTGCCCATCTGCCTGCACGAGGCCGTCATGGGCGGGCGCATGAAGGAGGGCGACCTCGTCATGCTGGTCGCCTTCGGCACGGGCTTCTCTTGGGGGGCGACGCTGATCAGGTGGTGAGGCCCGGGTCGTGTTGAGCTCGCTGCTCCGGCGGCTGCCGTGGCTGCGCGGCCCCGCGAAGCGCGCCCTGGTGCTGGCTGGGGGCGGGGTGATCGGCGGCATGTACGAGGTGGGCGTGCTCGCCGCGCTCGACGACGCCCTCCCGGGCTTCCGCGCCAACCAGTTCGACCTCTACGTCGGCTCCAGCTCAGGCTCCGTCGTGAGCTCGCTCATGGCCAACGGCATCCGGCCGCGTGACCTGTACGAGATTCTCGACGAGGAGCGCGACGATCCGCTCAACTTCCAGCGGGGCTCGGTCTACCACAAGGGCGCCTTCTCCAACGCGGCCCGGAACCTCGCGCAATTCGTCTGGGCCGTCGGCAAGAAGGCCGTAACGGGCTTCCGGCTCGAGTGGCCCGACCTGCTTGCGCGAAGCGGCGCCGACATGCCTGCCGGCTTCTTCTCGGTCGCCCCGCTCGAGCGGTTCATGCGCGCGGCCTTCGCCCGCAAGGGGCTGCCCAACAGCTTCCGCGAGTGCCACCGTCCGCTGCTGATCCCGGCCATGGAGCTCGACCGCGCCGAGCGGGCGGTCTTCGGCGCGGAGCCCTTGATGGACGTGCCGATCTCGGAGGCCATCGCGGCGTCGTCCGCCATCCCGGGCTTCTTCGAGCCTTTCAGGATCGGCGGGCGTGACTACGTGGACGGCGACGTCGGCTACACGGGCCACGCCGACCTGGCCGTCGAGAAGGGCGCGACCTGCGTGGTGGTCCTCAACCCGCAGGTGCCGATCCGCGTCGGTAGTCCCGAGGAGCCCGACGTGCGCTCGCGCGGCCTCTACGCCATCATGGAGCAGGCGGGACACATCACAAGCGTGAACATCCTCGACCTCGGGCTGCGCGAGCTCCGACTGCGGCGGCCGGACGTCGAGCTCCACCTGGTCCAGCCCGAGTCCAAGGTCTCGCCGCTCGTCGGGCCCTCCATGGGCTTCGAGGCGAGCCGCGCCGCGCTCCGCTACGGCCACGCCTCGGTGTCGGAGTGGCTCGCGGGCGACGGCGCGGCCTTCGCAGCCAGGTTCAGATAAAGAGCGGGTGTGTCTGACCTAGCGGTGGAGGACCTCTTCCACCGTGTACCCGGCCTCGTGCAGGTGCCGCTTGACGGCGTCGATGTGATTGCGCCCAGAGGTCTCGAGGGTCAGCTCGACCTCGGTCTCGCCGAGGCGGGCGCGGGAGAAGGCACGGTCGTGGCCGATGTGGAGCACGTTGGCGCGGGCTTCCGCCACGAGCGCCGTCAGCCGGGCCAGCGAGCCCGGCCGGTCGCGCAAGAGCACGGTCAGCCTCACGATGCGGCCGTCCTTGACGAGGCCGCGCTCGATGATGCGGGCGATGAGGTTGACGTCGATGTTGCCCCCGCCGAGCAGCAGGACGGTTGTCTTGCCTTCAAGCCTGACGCGCTTATTGACGAGGGCCGCCAGGGCGACGGCGCCCGCGCCCTCGACCACGGTCTTTTCGATCTCGAGGAGGAGGAGGATGGCGTTCGCGATCTCCTCCTCGCTCACGGTCACGATCTCATCCACGAAGCGCTGCGCCAGCGCCAGCGTGTGTAGGCCGACCCGGCGCACGGCGATGCCGTCGGCGATGGTCGCCGCCGCGGGCACCGTCACGCGCTCTCCCGCCTGGAGGGCCGCCCGCATCCCCGGCATCTCCTCGCTCTGCACGCCGATGACCCGCGCCGCGGGCTTGAGCGCCTTGAGCGCGACCGCCACGCCGCCGATGAGCCCGCCGCCTCCCACCGGGACGACGACGGCGTCGAGATCGGGCACCTGCTCGACGATCTCCAGGGCGATGGTGCCTTGCCCCGCGATGACGCGCGGGTCGTCGAAAGGGTGGATGAAGACGAGACCGCGCTCGGTCTCGATCTCCCGCGCTCGCTCGTAGGACGCGTCGTAGTGGTCCCCGTGGAGGACGACCTCCGCGCCATGGCGGCGCGCCGCCGTCACCTTCGTGAGCGGCGCCCACTCGGGCATGACGATGACGGACCTGACGCCGAGACGCGCGGCGTGGAAGGCCACCGCCAGCCCATGGTTGCCGGCACTGGCGGCGACCACGCCACGCCGTCGCTCGTCGTCAAGGAGGGCGAGGAGGACATTGGCGGCGCCGCGCTCCTTGAAGGAGCCGGTCATCTGGAGGTTCTCGAGCTTGACGAAGACGCGCGAGCCCGTGAGGACGGAGAGCGTCTCTGAGTAGGGGCAGGGGGTAGGCGCGATCAGGCCCTTGAGCCGCGCCTCGGCCGCGCGGACGTCGTCCAGGGTGACGGCCTGGATCAAAACGTGAGCTCCGGGGCGTCGTGGCCCGGCGCCATGAAGCCGACCGGCATGAGCGGGGTCGAGTGCGCCCAGCCGAGACGCCCCTTCCAATCGATGCAGATGAGCCCGCCGCCGCCCCGCCCTTCCTCCACCAGCACGTCCATGGCCACCTGGCAGGCATGCATCGGGTCGGCGGCCAGCTTGAGGATGTCGATCGTCCGTCGCGCCAGTACCACCCGGATGATGGCCTCGCCGTCGCCCGTGCACGAGACGCCGCCCGAGGTGCTTTCGGCGTACGTGCCGCAACCGATGAGGGGCGAGTCGCCCACTCGACCCGGCAGCTTGCCCGCCGTGCCTCCGGTGGACGTCGCGGCGGCGATGAGGCCGCGCCGATCCAGGGCGACGGCGCCGACCGTGCCGCGTATCAGGCTCTCGAGCCGCTTGCGCTGGGCATCGGTGATCAGCTCCTCCGGATCGCAGACGGGGATGCCGAGCGCCCGCGCGCGCGCCATGGCGCCCTCGCCGACGTAGAAGGAGTGGCGCCCGTCCTCGAGGATGCGGCGCGCCAGCGAGATCGGATGTCGCACGGCCGTGACGCAGGCAACCGCGCCGCTCTTGAGCCCGTCACCCTCCATGATCGAGGCGTCCATCTCGACCGTACCCTCCGTGGTCAGGACCGATCCTCGTCCGGCGTTGAAGCTTGGATCATCCTCCATGGCGCACACGGCCGCCTCGATCGCTTCGACCGCGCCTCCGCCCTGAAGCAACACGGCCCAGCCCGCCGCGACGGCCTCGCGGATGCCCCGGCGCCGCTCCTCGCGGCCGGATGCGGGGTCGGCGCCGGCGCCGCCGTGGACGATCAGCGCCGGCACGCGGCTTGTCACGGATGCCTCCCGGCGGCTAGGATCATGGCGTGATTGTCCGCGAAGTCACCGCCGAGGACAACGGGAAGCTCGCCGCGCTGACCCGTCGCATCGTCCGCTGCCGCCTCTGCCCGCGGCTGGTGAGGCACCGCGAAGCCGCCGCCGCCGACCCGCCGCGGCGCTATCGCGGGCAGACCTACTGGGCGCGACCGCTGCCGGCCTTCGGCGATCCTCACGCACGCGTCCTCATCGTGGGTTTGGCACCGGCCGCCCACGGCGGCAACCGCACGGGTCGCATGTTCACGGGAGACAGGAGCGGGGACTGGCTCTTTCGCGCGCTCTACGAGTCGGGCTTCGCCAATCAGCCGGAGTCGACCCACGCCGGCGACGGGCTCGCGCTCCGCGGCGCCTACATCACGGCCGCGCTCCGCTGCGCGCCGCCGGCAAACAAGCCGCTGCCCGGCGAGATGCTCCGCTGCCAACCGTACCTGCTCGAGGAGTTGTCGCTGCTGCGCGACGTGCGGGTGGTGGTCGCCCTCGGCAAGATCGGCTGGGACGCCTATCTCCGCGCGCGGCGGTCGGCGGGGCTGCCGCTGCCGCGCCCGCTGCCGCGCTTCGGCCACGCCGCCCGCGCGGCCATGCCCAACGGTCCCGTGCTCCTCGGGTGCTTCCATCCGAGCCAGCAGAACACCTTCACGGGCAGGCTTACGCGTCCGATGCTGCGGCGAATATTTGTCACCGCGAAACGCCTCGCGGGCGCCCCTTCACCCTGCCAGTGAAGGAGAGGGGGAGAAGCGCTTATGGCCGGCCGGAATGGATCACGAGACCGCCCAGCACGATGAGGGCACCGCCGAGCCAGAGTGACGGCGAGGGGCGCTCGCCGCCGGCCCAGAAGGCCATGGCCTGGCTCACGACGAAGAAGACCGCGATGTAGAGCCCCAACGTTCGGCCGAAGCCGAGCGCGGGCTGGTTGACGAGGAGGCCGTAGGCCGCCAGGACGCACGCGCCCGCGACCAGGCCCCAGCGCCGCCCGCTCAGTCCTACGCGCATCAGGAAGTCGCCCGACACCTCGAGCGTCGCTGCCAGGGCCAGATAGACGATGGTCACCGGACACCTCCACGTGAAGGTTCGCACAGCCGGCGCCGAGGTTGCCGGGCGCAGGGGCCCGTAGCATAATCGATTCATGCCCTTCCGACACGCGCTCAACGCCTGCGCGCTTGCCCTGATGTGTCTGACCGCGTCGCTCGCCATGTCCCTCGCCCAGGCCGCAGAGGCGCCGCCCGTCACCGAGACCGTGCTCGACAACGGCCTCCGCATCCTCGTCCTCGAAGACCATCGGAGCCCCATCGCCACCATCCAGACCTGGTACAAGGTCGGCTCGCGCAACGAGATCCCGGGGGCGACCGGGCTCGCGCATTTCCTCGAGCACATGATGTTCAAAGGGACGCCGACCCATGGCAAAGGCCAGTTCGCGCGCATCGTGGAGGGGAACGGCGGCCAGGACAACGCCTTCACCTCACACGACGTGACGTCCTACTACGTCAACATCGCCGCCGACCGGGTCGACCTCGTCCTGGGCCTCGAGGCCGACCGCATGCGCAACCTCCTCCTCGACCCGAAGGAGATCGATTCGGAGCGGCAGGTGGTGGCGGAGGAGCGACGCACGCGCACCGAGGACGACCCCGACGGCTCCCTCTCGGAAGAATTTCTCGCCGCCGCGTACAAGGCGCACCCGTACGGCTGGCCCGTGATCGGGTGGATGAGCGACATCCAGCGCGTCCGCCAAGCCGAGCTTCGCGCCTTCTACAACCGCCACTACCAGCCGAACAACGCCCTCCTCGTGGTGGCGGGCGACGTTGACACGCGCCGTGTGATCTCCCGGGCGCGTGAGACCTTCGGCCGCATCCCGCGCGGCCCCGCGCCGCCGCCCATGGATGCGATCGAGCCGCCCCAGCTGGCCGAGCGGCGCGTCGTCGTCTACAAGGCGGACGCGCGCGCGCCCATCGTCTACATCGGCTTCCACGTGCCGAACTACACCTCCAAGGACGCCCCGGCGCTCGAGCTGCTGTCGACCATCCTCCAGGAGGGGCGGGCCTCGCGGCTGTACCGGAGGCTGGTGTACGAGCGGAGGCTGGCGCTCTCCATAGGCGGCGACTACGCCTACCTCTCGCACGACCCCAACCTGTTCTGGTTCTCGGGCACGCCGCTGCCCGGCCAGACGCCCGAGGCGCTCGAGCAGGCGATCATGGCCGAGATCGAGCGCGTCAAGAGCGAGACCGTGCCCGAGGAGGAGCTCGAACGCGCCAAGAACCAGATCGAGTCGGGCTTCGTCTGGCGCCAGGACTCGGTCTACTCGCGGGCCGCGAACCTGGCCCGCTTCGAGCTGGCGGGCTCGTGGCGGAACAGCGAGAGCTTCGTGCCCTTGATCCGCCAGGTGACGGCGGCAGATCTCCAGCGCGCGGCCCGCGCCTACTTCCAAACCGACCGCCGCACCGTCGGCGTCCTGCTGCCAGGGCCGCCGCCCGCTGCCGCGGGCAAGTGAAGGCCATGCGCTCCCGCTGGACCAAGGGAGCCGCCGGCCTCGTTCTCCTGGTCGCCCTGTCCGTCGCCGCCGCGTGGGGCGGGCGCTACCTGGGCGGCGGGGCGTCCAAGCCTGTCGCCGTCACAGGCACCATCGAGGCGACCCAGGTGGACGTCAGCGTCAAGATCACCGGGCGCATCCTGGAGCGCCTCGTCAAGGAGGGGGACAGGGTCACGCGCGGTCAGGTGCTGGTGCGCCTCGACGACTCCGAACTGGCAGCCGACGTCAGGCGCCAGGACGCGGCACTGCGCTCGGCCCAGGCGACGCTGCGCGATCTCCAGAAGGGGGCGCGGCCCCAGGAGATCGAGGATGCGCGGGCCGCCGTCTCGAGCGCCGAGGCCACGCGCACCATGACGGAGCGCGAATACCAGCGCAACGATCAGCTTTACACGAAGAACCTGATCGCGGCCCAGGACGTGGACCGGGCGCGGCAGGCGTACGAGGTCGCCAAGGCGCAGGAGCGGAGCGCCCGCGAGCGGCTCGCGCTCGTCCTCGCCGGCTCGCGCCCCGACCAAATCGACGCGGCGCGCTGGCAGGTGACGCAGGCCGAGTCGGCGCTGGCCCAGGCCCAGAGCCGGCTGCGCGAGGCGGTGGTCGTGTCGCCCATCGACGGCGTGGTGCTGAGGAAGAACCTCGAGGCCGGGGAGACCGCCAACCCCGGCGTGCCGATCCTGACCCTCGTCAACCCGAAGGACGTGTGGTTGCGCGCCTACGTGCCGGAGACGGAGGTGGGCCGGCTCAAGGTCGGTGACACGGCCGCGTTGCGCGTGGACGCCTTCCCCAACCGCGTCTTCACCGGGCGCCTCATCGAGATCGGCTCGGAGGCTGAGTTCACCCCGCGCAACGTCCAGACCAAGAAGGAGCGGGTCACCCTCGTCTTCCGCATCAAGATCCAGATCGACAACCCGGACGGCCTGCTCAAGCCCGGGCTGCCCGCCGACGCCGATGTCGGATGACGGCTGCGCCGTCGTCACCCGCCAGCTGACACGCCGCTTCGGGAAGCGCGTGGCGGTCGACCACCTCGACCTGCGCGTGCGGGCGGGGGAGGTGTACGGCTTCCTCGGGCCCAACGGGGCGGGCAAGTCGACGACGCTCCGGATGCTCTGCGGCATCCTCGAGCCCTCCGAGGGCGGCGGGACGGTCTTGGGCATCGACCTCGTGACCGAGCCGGAGCGGATCAAGTCGGTCATCGGCTACATGTCGCAGAAGTTCTCCTTGTACGACGACCTGACCGTCGACGAGAACCTGACCTTCTACGCGCGCGTGTACGAGGTGCCTCGGGCGCAGCGCGCGGGGCGGATCGCGCAGATGGTCCGGATGGCGGACCTGGCCGAGCGGGAGCGCCAGCTCGCGGGCACGCTGTCCGGCGGCTACCGCCAGCGGCTGGCTCTGGCCTGCGCCCTGGTCCACTCCCCACGGCTCATCTTCCTCGACGAGCCGACGGCGGGCGTGGACCCCGTCTCACGCCGCAACTTCTGGGGGCTCATCCGGCGGCTGGCCGACCATGGCACGACCATCGTCGTCACGACCCACTACATGGACGAGGCCGAGCTCTGCGACACGCTGGGCTTCATTTACGAGGGCAAGCTCATTGCCCAGGGGCCGCCGGCCGTCATCAAGAGCGAGACGTTCCGTCGCCCGGTCATCGAGGTGGACGTGGAGGACCTGCGTCGCGCCTCCGATCTCCTGGCCGATTGGGAAGCGGTCGAGGAGGTGCTGCGGGTCGGAACGCGACTTCGCGTGGTGCTGGCGGCGGACGCGGCCGGGGCGGCGGACGTCGAGGGCTTCCTGGAGCGCGCCGGTCTGCGAGTGCGCTGGGCCCACGACGTCGAGCCCTCGGTGGAAGACCTGTTCGTCTCCTTCGTGGACAAGGAGCGCAAGGCGCGGCTGCGCGAGCAGCTGCGGGCGCTCGAGATGCCCTAGGCATGGGCTCGCGGCTCCTCGGCATCATCGTGAAAGAGTTCATCCATCTCCGGCGGGACGTCCTCGCCCTCGTCCTGGCGCTGGGGGTGCCCGTGGCGATGCTCGGCATCTTCGGGTGGGCCATCAACACCGACGTCAAGCACGTGCCCACGGCCGTCTTCGAGCAGTCGGGCAGCGCCGAGGCGCGGAGCTTCCTCGAGGCCATGGACAACAGCCAGTACTTCGACGTGCGCTACTGGGTATCGAGCCACCGCGAGCTGACGCGCCTCATCGACCAGGGCACGGCCAAGGTCGGCGTCGTGATCCCGCCGGACTTCGGGCGGCGGCTCTCCCGACAGTCCGCCGATGTCCAGGTGATCGTGGACGCCTCCGACCCGCTCGTGGCGACGTCGGCGCTGAACGCCGCCGCGTCGCTCGGCGCCCAGCGGTCGCTCCAGATCATGACCCGCACGCTCGAGGGCACGTCCTTCGGCCGCCAGGGCGGGCCGCCGCTCGACGTCCGCGTGCGCGCCTGGTACAACCCCGACCTCGTCTCGGCCATCTTCATCGTGCCCGGGTTGATCGGCGCGCTCTTGATGCAGACGACGATCACGGCGATGGCCGTGTCGATTGTACGCGAGCGCGAGAAGGGCACGCTCGAAGCGCTGATCGTGAGCCCGATCCGCCGCTGGGAGCTGCTCCTGGGCAAGATCGTCCCGAACCTGGGCGTCGCCTACGGGCAGATGACCATGGCCTTGCTCGTCGCGCACTTCGTCTTCGACGTCCCGATCCGAGGCAGCCTCCCGCTGCTCTACGCGCTCTCGGCGACCTTCATGCTGGGCACGCTCGGCATCGGCATCTTCATCTCCGCCGTCTCCCGCACGGTGCCGGCGGCGATGCAGCTGGCGTTTTTGACCTTCCTGCCGTCCATCTATCTCTCGGGGCTCTTGTTCCCGATCGAGGGGATGCCTACGGCGGCCCAGTACCTCGCCTCCGTCATACCTTTGACCTACTTCCTCCGGATAGTCCGCGGCATCGTCCTCAAGGGCGTGGGCTTCGGGTATCTATGGCCGAGCCTCATCCCACTGGTCATCTTCGGAGTTGCCATCTTCTCGCTGGCCGTGCTCAAGTTCAGAAAGACTCTCGACTGAAAGGGGTGTCCATGCGATTTCTTCGCTTGTCGCTCTGCATCGCCCTCGCGCCCATGGCTGTTCCGGCCGTTGCCGGTCCGCTTGCGCATCGCGAGGTCCTGCCCAACGGCGTGGTGCTGCTCGTGGCCGAGCGACCGAGCATCCCCATCGTGGTGGTGCGCGCATACGTGCGCGCGGGCTCGGTCTCCGACCCGGCCGACGCGGGCGGGCTCGCCAACCTATGCGCCGACCTGCTGACGCGCGGCACCGCCAAGCGCACCGGGCCGGAGCTCGACCAGGCCATCGAGTTCGTCGGCGGCAGTCTCGAGGGTGACGCCTCACGGGACGGCGCGACGATCGGGCTCTCTGTGCTGAGGAAGGACCTGGCGCTGGGCCTCGACCTTCTCGCCGAGGTGCTGCTCCAGCCCTCCTTCCCCGAGGCGGAGCTCAAGCGCCGCAGCGAGGAGATCGCGGCGGGCATCCAGCGTTCGGAGCAGGACCCGCAGACCGTGGCTAACCGCGCGATGGCCCTGCTGGTCTACCCAGGCCACCCGTACAGCCGGCCGGTGTCGGGCACGGTCGAGTCGGTGCGGCGCCTGACGCGGGAGCAGGTCGTCGTTTTTCACCGCGAGAACTACCGGCCCGACGGGGTCGTGATCTCCGTCGTGGGCGACGTGACGCGGGATGAGATCCTACGCGCCCTGGTGGCGCGCTTCGGCGCGTGGACGGCGCCGGCCGCGCCGCGCCCCGCGATCCCACAGGCGCCGGCCTCGCCGCCCGTCGAGGCGCGTCGCATCGAGCGCAAGCTGACGCAGGCGACGGTGTCGCTAGCGCGGCCGGGGATACGCCAGGATCACCCAGATTATTTCCCGCTCGTGGTCGCGAACTACATCCTGGGCGGGGGCTCGGCCTCGCGGCTCTACACGAAGGTGCGGGAGGACCGCGGGCTCGCGTACTCCGTCTACAGCGGTCTCGGCCCCGGTCGCTACGGCTCGTCCTACTTTGTGGGGCTCCAGACGCGGCTCGAAGCCGTGGACGAGGCCGTGCGCTTGGTGAAGGAAGAGCTGGCGCGTATGGCGCGCGAGCCCGTCACAGCGCG
>DASYVT010000033.1 GCA_035936835.1 Candidatus Methylomirabilota bacterium
TCCTCAAGCCGGGGGGCACGCTCCTCGCCTGCTTCTACCCATTAAAGGATTGTACGGACGGCCCGCCCTTCCCGGTCTCCCGGCCGGGCATCGAGGCCGCCCTCGGACCCTTCTTCCGCATCGTCGAGGCGGGGCCTCCCCCTGCCTCGCCCGAACGTCGGCGCGAGCTCGAGTGGCTCGTCCTGGCCGAGCGGCGCGACGGTTGATTCACCCCTGCGGGCGTGCTAGGGTTGGGCACTTTTTTCGGGACGGCCTCTGAGCGCCCGCTCGCATGTTCACAGCCAAAGGAGGCACGAGTATGAAGGTCTTCCGTATCGTCCTCGTTCTGCTGCTGATCGCCGGTGTCGGCGGCGGATTGGCCTCACGCGACCTGGCTGACGCCCAGGCGCAGACCATCAAGATCGGTCTGCTCTACGACCACACGGGACCGTTCTCGGCCGCCGGCTCCCTCAACTGCTGGCGCGGCGCCAAGATGATGATCGACCTCATCAACGAGCGGGGCGGCGTGGCGGGCAAGTACAAGATCGTGCAGGTGGACGGTGACGGCCAGTCCAAGGCCGACGTCGCCATCAACGAGGCCGAGCGCCTGCTCAACGTCGAGAAGGTGGACATCCTGGCCGGCATCTATTCGAGCGCGCACGCCGTCCCCATCGCGGAGCGCGTTGACAAGCAGAAGAAGTTCCTCTGGATCACTACGGCGATCTCGTCCAAGGTCTTCGACGGGCGCAATCTGCAGTACACCTTCCGCCCGCAGCCCACCGGTGACCAGTTCGGCGCGCTTTCTGTTCAGTACATCAACGAGTACTCGCAGGAGAAGTTCAAGAAGCCCGCCAAGGAGCTGAGGCTGGCCATCATCCACGAGGACGGCGCCTACGGCGCCGACGTGGCGCTCGGCAACGAGCTCAAGGCCAAGGAGCTGGGGCTCAACGTGGTGCTCAAGGAAGGCTACTCGATCAGCGCGCCCGATCTCTCCGCGCTGGTGACCAAGCTCCGGTCGGTGCGGCCCGACGTGCTCTTCCACACGGGCTACAACCCCGACATCGCGCTGTTCCTGCGTCAGGCGAAGGAGCAGGGGCTGCGTATGCGCGCCTACATCGGACACGGCGCCGGCCACAGCCAGATCGACAAGCTGAAGGAGACTTTCGGCGCCAAGGAGATCGAAGGCTTCCACACCCTCGACCCCATCGCCTCCCAGCTCCTCGATCCCAAGAAGCTGAAGCCCGGCGTCGCCGAGCTGACCGCCGAGATGGTCAGGCGCTACAAGACGCTCCCGGGCGTGGACAAGGACGTGGCCGACCGCGCCATCGCGCCTCACGTCTCGATGGGCTTCAACAACATGTGGATCCTGCTCAACGACGTTGTGCCCCGGGCGATCACCAAGTACGGAGGCTTCGGACCGGAGGCGCTGGCCAAGGCGGCCCGCGACACCGACATCCCGGAGGGCGGCACCATGCAGGGCTACGGCGTGAAGTTCAACCCGCCGGGCCACCGCTTCGCCGGGCAGAACGAGCGCTCATTCCCGGCGGTGTTCGAGATCATCGAGAGCAAGTTCGAGCTGGTGTACCCCAAGACCGTGGCGACCGCCCAGCCCCTCCTGCCGCTGCCGGCGTCCTCGCCGCTTGCGGCTCGCTGACCTGAGCCTCCTCGCGGGCCGGGGTGCGGAGCACCGCCCCCCGGCCCGCACGCTGCCCGCCTCGTGCTAACCGTCACCGGGGTCACCAAGCGCTTCGGGGGATTCACCGCGCTCAACCAGGTGTCCTTCGATGTGCGCGAGGGCGAGATCCTCGGGCTGATCGGCCCCAACGGCTCCGGGAAAACCACGCTGTTCAACTGCGTCTCGGGCGCGCTGCCGCCGACGGCGGGCTCTATCCGGTTCCGCGGCGACGAGATCGGCGGCCTCACGCCCGACAGGATCTGCCACCGGGGCATCGCCCGCACCTTCCAGATCCCGCGCCCGTTCCGCAAGCTCTCCATCCTGGACAACGTGGCCGTGGCCGCCCACTACGGCACCAACCAGCCGAACACCGAGGCCGAGGCGCGCCAGCGGGCGCGGGAGATGCTGGAGTTGGTCGGCCTGCCCACCGACCCTGAGGCCGCCACCACGTTGCTCGGCGCCGGCGGGCTCAAGAAGCTCGAGCTGGCGCGGGCGCTCGCCACCGGGCCGAGCCTCCTCCTGGCCGACGAGAGCCTGGGCGGGCTCGACCCGTCGGAGATGCACGACGCGGCCGAGATGCTCAAGCGCATCCGCCGCGACCTCGGGATCACCATCGTCTGGGTCGAGCACATCATGGCGACCCTCATGCGCGTAGTGGACCGCATCGTGGTGCTGGACCACGGCGAGAAGATCGCCGAGGGGCCGCCGCTCGAGATCGCCGAGCACCCGCAGGTCATCGAAGCGTACCTCGGCGAAAAGGTGGTCCTCGCATGAGCATGCTCGAGCTCTCCGGCATCACGGCGGGCTACGGCCATTTCACGGCGCTCTGGGACGTGAGCCTGCGCGTGGCCGAGGGCGAGGCCGTGGCTGTCGTCGGCCCCAATGGAGCGGGCAAGACCACGCTCCTTCGCGTGATCTCCGGCCTGATCGCCCCGCGCTCGGGCCGCATCGCCTTCGAGGGCGCCGAGCTGGCGGGCCACCCCGCCCACGATATCGTGGCCCACGGCATCTCGCACGTGCCCGAGGGGCGCCGCCTCTTCCCCGGCCTCACCGTGGCGGACAACCTCAAGATGGGCGCCTTCCTGCCCGCGGCCCGCGCCCGATACCGCGAGAGCCTGGAGCGCGTCTATACGCTCTTTCCGGTCCTCGCCGAGCGCCAGAAGCAGCGCGCGGGCAGCATGTCGGGCGGCGAGCAGCAGATGCTCGCCATCGGCCGCGCGCTCATGTCGCAGCCCAAGATCATCCTCCTGGACGAGCCCTCGCTGGGCCTGGCGCCGGTGATGGTGTTGCGCGTCTTCGACCTGATTCGCCGGGTGCGCGAGGAGGGCTACACGATCCTCGTCGTCGAGCAGAACGTGCGCCAGGTGCTCAAGCTGGTGGACCGCGCCTACCTGCTGGAAGTCGGGCGGATCAAGATGGAGGGCCGGGCCGCGGAGCTCGCCGAGCAAGACTTTGTCCGCAAGGCGTACCTGGGAGTCTGACGACCCATGGAGCCGATCTTCCTCGTCGAGGCGGCGATCAACGGCATCCTGCTGGGAGGCGTCCTGGCGCTGCTCGCCCTCGGGCTGAACCTGATCTTCGGAGTGCTCGACATCGTCTGGATCGCCTACGTCGACCTGGTCATGCTGTGCATGTACGCCATCTACTTCTTCAACGTCGTGTACGGCTGGCCCATCTGGGCGGCGGGTCTGGTCTCACTCGCCGTCGGGACGCTCCTCGGCGTCGGCGTGCACCTTCTCATCATCTCTCCTATCCTGACTAGCGCCCCCATCAATCAACTACTGGCGACGGGCGGGCTCCTCTTCTTTCTCCAGTCGGTCGCCACGTTCCTGTGGACGACGGACCACAAGACCGTGCGCCTGAGCCTGCCGAGCTACGAGATCGCCGGGATCTTCCTGCCCGCCACGCGGATTATCCCCTTCGCTATCTCCATCCTCGCCGTGATCGCGCTCTACTTCTTCCTGACGCGCACCTACATCGGCACAGCCATCCGCGCGGTGTCCCAGGACCGCGACGCCATGTCGCTGATGGGCGCCAGCCCCCAGCGCATCTACATCGTCACCTCGGCCGTGGGCGGGCTCATGGCGGGACTGGCAGGGGCGCTGCTCATCTTCCAGTACTCCGTGCACCCCTTCTTCGGCGGGCAGTTCGGGCCGCTCACCTTCATGATCTGCGTGCTGGGCGGGTTGGGGAACATGGTCGGCGCCTTCATCGCCTCGTTCATCATGAGCGAGATCATCGCCATCGGCGGCGTGGTCATCTCGACCGAGATGGGGTACGTCATCGCCTTTGTCATCTTCATCGTGATGATGTTCGTCCGCCCGGGCGGCATCATGGCAAAGCGCGAATGAGCCGCGGCCGCTTCTTTGCAGGCGTGGTGCTCGGGGTCTTGGTCGTCGCCCCCTTCCTCCCCATGGGCGGCGTGCAGCAGTACGTGCTCCACGTGGTCATCCAGATATTCATCTGGTCCTTCATCGGCCAGGCCTGGTCCCTCATGGGCCGCTTCGGCCTGGTCTCCCTCGGCCACGGCGCATTTCTCGGCGTGGGTGCGTACACGACCACGCTCCTCTGGAACTTCTACTCGCTCACGCCGTGGATCGGCGCCCTGCTCGCGGTGGCGGCGTCGGTCGCGCTCGCGGTGGTGCTCGGCATCCCGTGCTTCCGCTTCCGCGTCATCGGCCACTACTTCGCGCTGGTCACGCTGGCGGTGGGCGAGGTCATCCGCCTCCTCATCATCGCCGAGCGCGACTGGACCGGTGGCTCGCTCGGCGCGAGCCTCAAGACCGCGGGCACCGCGTCCGGACTGTGGACACTCCAGTTCGCCGACAAGCGCGTGTTCTACTACGCCTCGCTGGCCATGTTTCTGGCCGGCCTCTGGGTCTGGGACCGCGTGGACCGGAGCATGGCGCGCTCCGCGCTCGAGGCCATCGGCGAGGATGAGACGGCGGCGGCCTCGGTCGGCATCCACGTGACGCGCTTCAAGCTCGGCATCACCGTGATCTCGGCCGCACTCACCGCGCTGGGCGGGGTCCTCTACGCGCAGTACATCTCCTACGTCAACCCGGACACGCTCTCGGGCATCGGCGTGTCGCTGAAGATCGTGTTCGCCGTGGTGCTGGGCGGCATGTACTCGCTGATGGGCCCGCTGGTGGGAACCGCGCTGACGACGGCCCTGTCCGAGGGGCTGCGCATCGCCTTCGGGCTCAAGTTCCTCGGGATGGCCGACACGATCTACGGCCTGCTGCTCATCATCTTCATCATCTTCCTGCCGTCGGGCATCTACGGCTCCATCCGCGACGCTATCCGCCGCCGCTCTACCGCGTCGAAGACCACCGCACCGGCGTAGATCCATTCGCGTGTCACGGGGTGCGGCTCTGTATCCGCGTGAAGTCATACGCGTGTCGCGGGAACCTGGGGCGCCGATCCACCCAGCCCTCGCCTCGCGGCCGAGCCGCTCAGCTCGAACTGCGACCCCCGAGAACCAACGGGGGTTCGGGGGGCATCCCCCGGCTCCCGCTCACCATGGTCCTCGCGACAATTGTCTGCGACCACATCGTCCGCGGGGGCCAAGTGCGCGTCGAAGTCGCCACCCGCGTAGCGCCCGGGAGGGGTCGGGGGTCGGGGATGCCCCCCGAACCCCCATGGCCGTCGGGGGTCGCAGTTCGAGCTGAGCGGCTCGGCCGCGAGGCGAGGGCTGAGTGGATCGGCGCCCCGGCCCCCGGCCTCTCGCGGGCGCGGTAAATGCCAGGTCTCCCCTTTCCGATCGCGGAGACGTCGGGCATAATCGGCGCCATGACAACGTGGGCGGTGTATCCGGACGGTGATCCGCCGAAGGCGGTCGCGGCGCTGGCGGAGCAGGTCGAGAAGGACGGTGGGCACGCGCTCGCGATCTACCGCGAGCCCGTCGGCGACCACTGGCAGATCTTCTGCCTGCTGCCGATGGCGAAGGTCGAGCCGACGCCCTACCAGCGCGACCTCTCCCCCACCCACGTCAAGCGCCTCCAGGACGTGGTCAAGAAGATCGACCGCTTCGTCGACCCCATCGTCGTCATGTCGCCCAAGCCCGGCCTCTATTGGACGCCCAACGGCAACCACCGCCGCGCCGTCCTCGAGAAGCTCAAGGCGAAGATGGTGCCCGCCATCCTCGTGCCCGAGCACGAGGTCGCTTTCCAGATCCTCGCGCTCAACACCGAGAAGGCTCACAACCTCAAGGAGAAGTCGCTCGAGGTGATCCGCATGTACCGGGGCCTGGCGGTCGACGAGCCGTCGAGCGGCGAGGAAGACTACGTCTTCCAGTTCGAGTCGCCGCACTTCATCACGCTCGGGCTCCTGTACGAGAAGAACAAGCGCTTCGCGGGCGGCGCCTTCGCGCCGATCCTGCGCCGCGTGGACAAGTTCCTCAAGGGGCGCTTCCCGAAGACGCTCGAGGAGCGCGAGGAGCGCGCGGAGCTGGTCCGCGGGGCCGACGAGGCGCTGGCGGACGTGGTCGCCAAGATCAAGAAGCGCGGGATCAACCACCCGTACGTCAAGAACTTCGTCCTTGCGCGGACCACGCCGCTCACGCGCGAGCGCAAGACCCTGCCGTCCTTCGACCAGACCTTCAAGAAGCTCGTCGGCAACATCGAGGCCTTCGATGTCGCCAAGGTCCGGTACGAAGACATCCAGCGCTCGGCGATCATGGGCGCCCCGGCGGCCGGCTGAGAGCAGGCCGCATGGCCGCCCCGACCAAGCTCACGGACACCGAAGTCGCCGCGCGCTTCGCGGCCCTGCCGGGCTGGGCGCTCGCGGCGGGCAAGCTCCACAAGGCTTTCGTGTTCGGTGACTTCGTCGAGGCGTGGGGCTTCATGAGCGCCGTCGCTCTCGTGGCGGAGACGATGGGTCATCACCCCGAGTGGTCGAACGTCTGGAACCGCGTCACCGTGGATCTCACGACCCACGACGCCGGCGGCATCAGCGCGCTCGACTTCGACCTCGCGACGCGGATGGACACGCTGGCGGGCACGCGCGCGTGACCGGGCGCGTCGCCATCGTCACCGGCGGCACGGGAGCCCTCGGCCAGTCCGTGGTGCTCCGCTTCCTCCAGGACGGCGCCTCGGTCGCGGTGCCGTGGCTGGTGCCGGAGGAGTGGGCGAGTCTAGAGCGGCGCGTGGAGAAGGGACAGCTCGGCCGCCTGTACGGCGCCCCGGTGGATATCGTCACCGACCACGGCGCGCTCGCCGCGTTCGTCACCGACGTCCTCGCCCGCCAGAAGGGGCTCGACGTGCTGGTCAACACCGTGGGCGGCTTCGCGGGCGGCGACCTCGCCTCGACGTCGCTCGCTGAGTGGCGCCGCATGATCGACCTCAACCTGACCTCGGCCGTCATCGGCTGCCGCGCCGTACTGCCCGCCATGCGGGCCGCGCGCCGCGGCCGCATCGTCAACGTGTCCTCGCGCGCCGTGGTACCGCCGGCCGGCGGCTTCATCGCCTACACCGTCGGCAAGAGCGCCGTGATCGCGCTCACTCAGGCGCTGGCGCAGGAGGAGCGGCCGCACGGCATCGCGGTCAACGCGGTGCTGCCGAGCACCATGGATACGCCCGCGAATCGCCACGCCATGCCCGACGCCGACCGCTCGGGATGGGTCAGCACGGAGGCGGTTGCCGACGTCATCGCCTACCTCGCCTCTCCGAGCGCGGGCGCGGTCTCCGGCGCCTGCATCCCGGTCTGAGCGCTACGACCAAGGTCGTATGGACGCCGGGTCCCGCCCGCATGCTAGACTGCGCCGCATGATCGGCGCGCGGAAGCTTCTCGGCGTGGTTGCGGCTCTCGCGCTCTTCGTCTCGGGCTGCGCCACAGCCCAAACGGCCGCGCCCGCCGCCGAGTCCGCCGTGCCCGTCGTCCAGATTCTGCCCAACGGTCTCACGCTCGTCATCCAGGACCACCGCGCCGCCGACATCGTCGCCGTCTACCTCTGGGTCGCGACCGGGGTCCGCTACGAGAAGCCCGACGGTCTCGGCTACGCCCACTTTCAGGAGCACATGCTCTTCAAGGGCACGGACAAGTTCGGCCCGGGCTACATCGACCGCACCGTGGAGGGCCAGGGCGGGCGCAGCAACGCGTTCACGTCGTTCGACTACACGACCTTCCAGATCCTGGTGCCGAGCGACGGCACCCGGACCGCCCTCGGGCTCCTCGACGACCTGGCGTTCCGCTCGACCTTCGACCCGAAGGAGATCGACGCGGAGCGCCAGGTCATCTTCGAGGAGGCGCGTATCGAGACGGACAACCCCAAGAGCGCCGTCGTCCGCCAGCTCTACGGCCTGGTCTTCTCCGGCCACCCCTACGGCCGCCCCGTGCTGGGGACGCCCGAGACGATGAACGCGGCGAACCAGGCGAAGCTCAAGGGATTCAACAGCCAGTACTACACTCCCGAAAACATGGTCCTCGTGGTCGTCGGGTCGGTCGGGGCCAGGGCCGTCCGCGCCATGGTGGACGAGACCTTCGGCAAGCGCCCCAAGACCGGCTACCTGCCGCCGCCGGTCCCGCCGCTCGCCCCGATCAAGGGCATGGTGCGGAAGACGGTGGAGCGACCCGAGCAGCAGGGGCACCTGGCGCTCGGCTGGCAGGCGCCCAGCCTCTCCAACCCGGACAGCTTCGCCCTCGACCTGGTCGCGACGATCCTGGGGGGCAGCGAGAGCGCGCGCCTGCAGAAGAACCTCCGCGACGGCGAGCGGATCGTGTCCGGCATCAACATGAGCAACGCCTCGATGCAGCTCTCTGGCATCGTCTACGTGCAGACGCAGCTCGAGGCGGGCGATGTCGCGAAGGTCGAGCAGCGCATCCTCGACGAGATCGCGCGGCTCCAGAAGGAGGGCCCGACCGAGGAGGAGCGCCAGCTCGCCGTCACCAAGGCCGAGTCCGAGCACGCCTTCGCCTACGAGACGACGGACGGCGTCGCCTCGGCCTACGGCCTGGTCCAGTTGACCGGCAAGCTCGACGACGAGCTGCGCTACCTCGAGCGGCTCCGCGGCGTCACGCGCGAGCAGATCAGGGACGCGGCGCGCAAGTACCTGCCGGTGACGGACTACGCGCGCATCGCCTTCGTGCCGGGAAAGTCAAAATGACTCGACGGGTCCTCGCTCTCGCCGCCGCGCTGATCCTTCTCGCTCCCGCGGCGGCCTCCGCGCAGGGCGGCGGCGTCACGCGCACGCGCCTGCCCAACGGGCTCACGGTGCTGGTGCGCGAGAATCCGGCGGCGCCCGTCGTCGCCTACTCGCTGATGGTCACGATGGGCACGCGCACCGAGACGCCCGACATCGCGGGCATCTCCAACCTTCTCCAGCAAATGCTGGTGCGCGGCACGGAAAAGCTGGACGGTGAGCAGATCGCCGAGGCCGCGGACCGGATGGGCGGCAGCATCGACGCCTACGGGGATGCCGACTACTCGGAGATCACCGCGACCGCGCTCTCGCGCAACTGGCAGGAGATGCTGGAGCTGATCGGCGACTGCGCCCTGCGCCCGACGCTGCCCGACGGCACCGTACAGGCGGTGCGCGACTTCCTCGGTCGCCAGATCCGCAATCGCGGTGACAAGCCCTTCGACGTCGCTTCGGACAAGATGCGGGCGGCCCTCTTCGGCTCCAACCCGTATGCCTGGGATCCTCTCGGCCGCCGCGAGAGCGTCGAGAAGCTCACGCGCGAGGCGCTCCTCGCCTACTACCGCCGCTACTACGTGCCGGGACAGATGGTCTTAGCAGTGAGCGGCGACGTCAAAACCGCCGATGTGATCCCGCAGGTCCAGCGGATCTTTGGCGCTCTGCCCTCCGGCACGACCGCGAGCCCCGCCGTGCCCGCGCCGCCCGCGATGGCGGCTACGCGGGAGGTCGCCGTCGTCCCGGGCGCCCAGGCGCAGATTCTCATGGCGGCCCTCGCGCCGGCGCTCACGCATCCGGATCACCCACCGCTCAAGGTCCTCACGGCTCTCTTGGGCGGCGGCATGGCCTCGCGCTTCTTCTCCGAGCTGCGCGACCAGCAGGCGCTGGCCTACACGACGCTGGCGCAGTATCCCGCGCGCGTGGACACGAGCGCCTTCATCAGCATCCTCGGGACGGCGCCCGAGAACGTCCCCAAGGCCGAGCGTGCGCTCACGCAGCAGCTCGAGCGCATCCGGACTCAGCAGGCCTCGGCGGAGGAAGTGGCCGTCGCCCGCGCCTACGTCCTCGGCAGCCAGGCGATGGACCGGCGGACCAACGCGCGGCAGGCCTGGTACCTGGCCTTCTACGAGATCGCCGGCGTGGGATTCGAGTTCCTCGACCGCTACGCCGCCGACGTCAAGAAGGTCACGCCCGCCGACGTCCAGCGCGTCGCGCAGAAGTACCTCGGCATCCTGCGAACCGTCATCGTCCAGCCGAAGTAGCGGCGGCTAGCTCGCGAGGATCTCAGGGAACTCGCGAATGATGCGGTGGGGGCGGACAGCGCTTCCCGCCGCCAGCCCCGTCCCGTCGCGGTCGACCCAGACGCCACGCAGCCCCAGCCGTTGGGGCGCCGCCACGTCCCACTCGATGTTGTCGCCCACCATCCACGCCTCGCGCGCGGGCACTCCCAGGCGCTCGAGAACATGGCGGTACACGATCTCCTCGGGCTTGCCGGCGCCGAACTCGCCTTCGATCAGGATGGCGTCGAAGTAGCGGGCAAGGTCGTAGCGCTCGATCTTCCGGCGCTGCTGGCTCTTGTCGCCGTTGGTGACAAGGGCCATGGCCACGCCGGCCTCGCGAAGCCGGCCGAGCGCCTCGGCGACGCCCGGGAAGAGGCGCATCACGGCCCAGCGGCGGGCGGCGAAGTCCTCGGCGACGGCGGCGGCCAGGGGCTCGTTCGGGGCGCCCATCCGCTCGAGGCCGTGCGCCACGATCTTGCGCCACGCGCCCGGCATGTCCACGCGCTCGCACCGGTGGCGCTCGGGATCGTCCCAGAACCAGCGCCGCGCCTTCCGCACGGCGTCGACGAGCGCCGCCGTGTCGACTCCCGCCGGAGCGGTGACGGTCTCGCAGGCCGCGCTCCAGCACTCGTCCACCCCGCCCGAGTAGTCGAGCAGGGTATCGTCCAGGTCCACGAGGAGCGCCTTCATGCTTCGGCCGGGGCCTCCTCGGGCGCCGTGAACGGCGGCAGCTCCGGCTTGCAGACCGCGCGGAAGTTGCACCACCGGCAGATGCGCAGCTCCTCGGCCTTCTCGAAGTTGGCCTCTTCGGCGAGGTTGCGCTCGGGATCCTTGAGGTACGCCTTCATCGCGCGCACGGAGAGACGGATGTGCTCGCGGACGCGGTCGAGGCTGGCTTCGTCCCACGGGTGCGCGGTGACCTTGCCCTCGCGGAGGTTGACCTCGAGCAGGTCCACGCGCGACAGCTCGACGCGCATCACCTCGAGGGCGTACAGCGCGTAGCCGCCCAGCTGGATGCCGGCACCCGCGCCGTTGCCTCCCGTCTTCCAGTCCACGAGCTGGAGGCGGTCGGCGGCGTTCCAGTACCCGAAATCCGGTGCCGAGAAGAGCTTCGTGCCCTCGAAGGGAAAGGAGCCGATGTCCTCGATGAAGGCCCAGCGCTCGGTCGGCGTCCGCTTGATGTCCTCCAGCAGCGGCAGCCGGTGGAAGTTCCGCAGGCAGCGGACGATGTGGTCGCGGAGCGCCTGCCACTCCGAGTCGCAGATGGGGACACCGTACTCGTGCTCGAAGAGGCCCGTCCGCTTGGGGTGCTCGCGGTACACGCCGTCCTTCGAGCCGCGCCACTCGAGACGCATCTGCCGCACCGTGTCCTCGATGAGCGCGGCCTCGGACAGGGCGTGGCCATCCCGCATCGCGAGCAGGGCCCGCTCGACCGCCTCGTGCACGAGGCGGCCGGCCCACATCTGGCGGGTGCCTAACTGCTTGAGCACGTAGAGCCGCCGCACGAGCGGGTCGGCGCCGGCCTCCCAGCCGCCCCAGGCGCCGTAGTACTGGAAGTAGTAGCGGCGGCGGCACTCCTTGAAGACGTTGTCGCGCGTGCGGGACCAGGAAAACTGGTTGACGAGGTCGGCCACGACCCAAGCATAGCACCCCCCAAGACGCTGACGCGCCGCGCCGTCCCGCCGTGGCCACGGCGGCCGAAGCGTGCTAGGCTCCCTGCGCTTCCAAGTACCGCCCGGTTCGAACGCAACTGCTTGCCCACAGGAGGGCCGCATGCCATTCGTGAACATCCGCATCTATGAAGGCTGGGGCAAGGAGCGGAAGGACGAGATCGCCAGGCGCGTGACCGGCGCCATCACCGAGGTCACCGGCCTGCCCAAGGAGGCCGTGTGGGTCGTGATCGAGGAGGTCAACCCGCACGACTGGTACGCAGCGGGCAAGTCGGGGGAGCCGATCAAGAAGTGACGATCGAGATCCGCGACCCGCGCGTCACGGCCGTCGTCGGCCCCAAGGTCGAGTTCGAGAAGATCGCCGGTGGCTGCCTTTTCACCGAGGGGCCTCTCTGGCATCCCACGGGCAAGTACCTGCTCTGGAGCGACATGCCGGGCGACCACCTCCGCCGCTGGTCGGCGAAGGACGGCGTGACGACCTTCCGCAAGCCCTGCAACATGTCCAACGGCCTCACGTGGGACAGGCAGGGCCGGCTCTTGGCATGCGAGCACGCCTCGAGCCAGGTGTCGCGGACCGAGCCCGACGGCCGCATCACGCCGGTGGCGACGCACTACGACGGCAGACAGCTCAACAGCCCCAACGACATCGTCTGCGCCGCCGACGGCTCCGTCTACTTCAGCGATCCGCCGTACGGGCGCGCGGAGTTCTACGGGGTCAAGCGCCCACAGGAGCTGCCGTTCCAGGGCGTCTACCGAGCGAGCAGCGACCCGAAGCGCCCGACGCTTCTGGCGGACGACTTCGACCGGCCGAACGGCCTCTGCTTCTCGCTGGACGGCCGGCGGCTCTTCGTCAACGACACCGCCCGGAAGCACATCCGCGTGTTCGACGTGAAGCCGGACGGCGGCCTGGCCAATGGCCGCGTGTGGGCGGAGACGACGGGCGAGGGCCCGGGTGCCCCCGACGGCATGAAGATCGACTCGGCCGGCAACGTCTACTGCTGCGGCCCCGGCGGAATCCACGTTTTCACTCCCGAGGGCGCCTGCCTCGGCGTGATCCACGTGCCCGAGCGCACGGCCAACTTCGCCTGGGGCGACGACGATTCCAGGAGTCTCTACATCACCGCGTCCACGTCCGTATACCGGATCCTGGTGCAGGTGCCGGGCTTCCCGGCCCTGTAGCTCCGCTGCCGCCACACAGCTAATAAGGAGGCACACGATGATTCGCGCACTGACACTGTTGTTGGCCGCGCTGCTGGCCCTGCCCATCGCGGCCGAAGCCCAGAAGCCGATCAAGGTCGGCATGCCCATGCCGCTCTCCGGGCCTGCCGCGCTCTTCGGCGAGCCCGCCACGAAGGGCGCCCAGATGTATATCGACGAGATCAACGCCAAGGGAGGCGTGCTCGGCCGGAAGATCGAGCTGCTGACCCGGGACTCCAAGGCCGACGCGAACGAGGCGGTCCGCGTCGCCCGCGAGCTCATCCTCAAGGAGAACGTGGACTTCCTGGTGGGCACCCTGACGTCCGCCGAGGGGCCGGCCGTCTCCGTCGTCGCCAAGGAAAACAAGATCGTCTTCATCGCGCCCATCCCGAAGACCGACCAGCTAACCGCCCCCGACAAGCTCCACCCCTACGTCTTCCGCGTGGCCGCGAACACGACCATGGAAGGCAGGAGCGCGGCAGAGATCGTGGCCAGGTGGCCCGTCACCAAGATTGGGACGATCGCCTTCGACTACGCGTACGGCCAGGACGTGACCCGCGCCTTCGTCGAGCACATCAAGAAGATCAAGCCCAGCGTGGAGATCGTGGACCAACAGTGGCCTAAGCTCGGCGAGCAGGACTACAACCCGTTCATCAACGCCCAGATGGCGAAGAAGCCCGAGGCGGTGGTCTCGTCCATCTGGGGCGGCTTCTTCGTCACCTTCTCCAAGCAGGCCAAGGCGCTCGGCTACTTCGACGCCCTCAAGTACAACTTCATCGGCTTGGGCGAGGCGGGCTCGCCGGAGACGACCAAGGCGATGGGCGCTGACTACCCGACTGGCATCTGGGGCAACTCCTACGACGCCTTCTACTGGGAGGACAACCCGGGCGCCCACAAGGACTACACCGCGCGCGTGTCCAAGTACCTCAAGGACGAGTACCCGTCCTCCTGGGCCATCCAGGGGTACATCGGGATGCAGTTCCTTGTCGAGGCGATCAAGAAGGCCAACAGCACGGACTCGGACAAGGTCGCCAAGGCGCTGCTCGGCTTGAGCGTCGATACGCCGGTGGGCAAGCTGATCCTTCGCGAGAAGGACCACCAGGCGAACCGCGGGCAGCTCTACGGTAAGACCGCGAAGGACGCCAAGTATCCCTTCTCGATCATGAAGCCCGTCACGTACGTCGACCCGACCAAGTTCATGGACTAGCCCGACTCTCCCCCTCACCCTGCCCTCTCCCCCGCGACGGGGGTGAGGGAATCTTGAACCCTCTCCCCTCGGGGGAGACGGCAGGGTGAGGGGGAACCTCCCTCGTGCCCGATCTCTCGTTCGTCTTCGCCCAGTCGCTGAGCGGCCTCACCGCCGCCATGTTCCTGTTCCTCATCGCCTCCGGGCTCTCGCTCATCTTCGGAGTGCTGCGCGTCCTCAACTTCGCCCACGGCACCTTCTACATGCTCGGCGCCTACTCGGCCTACCAAATCGTCCAGTGGCTGGGCACGGGGCCCGTGAGCTTCTGGGTGGCCGCTCTTGGGGCCGCGACGAGTGTCGCCCTGCTGGGTGGAATCGTCGAGCGATTCCTCTTCCAGCGCCTCTACGGCAAGGAGGAGCTGTACCAGCTCTTGTTCACCTACGCGCTCGTCCTCGTCCTGGGCGACGCGGCGAAGATCATCTGGGGCACCCAGCAGAAGTCGCTGAGCCGGCCGCCGGGGCTGACCGGCGCGCTCTCGCTCTTTGGGGCGACCATCCCGTACTACAACCTGTTCATCATTCTCCTCGGCCCGGCCATCGCGCTCGGGTTCTGGTTCGCGCTCCAGCGCACTCGCGCCGGCCGCTTCATCCGCGCCGCCGCGCTCGACCGCGAGACGCTGGGTGCCCTCGGCGTGAACGTCAACGCGCTCTACACCGGCGTCTTCGTGCTCGCATCGTTCCTCGGCGGCCTGGGCGGCGCCCTCATCACGCCGATGCGCGCCATCGTGCCCGGGATGGACACGGAGGTCATCGTCGAAGCCTTCGTGGTCGTGGTCATCGGCGGGCTCGGCTCCTTCTGGGGCACCTTCCTCGGGGCGCTCATCTACGGCCAGGTGCTCTCCTTCGGCATCCTCTTCTTCCCGCGCTTCTCTATCTTCTCCATCTTCGCCCTCATGGCGGCCGTGCTGATCATTCGCCCTTGGGGCCTCCTCGGGAAGCCCCTGAAATGACCCCGTGGGAAGTCCGCCCGAACGACGGGCGCCGGAGGCCCTGCGCAGGCGCCTCGGCGGCCAAATCCTGATGATCAACAAAATCCCGTGGGCCCTGGTGGTCCTCGTGGCGGCGTTCTTCGTGCCGGCGGCGGGCTCGCGCTACTACACCTTCCTCGCCAACGACGTCGTCATCTGGGCGCTCTTCGCCACGAGCCTCAACCTGCTGGTCGGCTACACTGGGCTCGTCTCCTTCGGCCACGCCGCCTACTTCGGCATCGGTGCCTACGCGACCGGCATCCTCATGAAGAAGATGGGCGTGTCGTTCCTCCTGGCCTTTCCCGCGGCCGGCGTCCTGGCCGGGCTCTTCGCCCTCCTCTTCGGCTTCTTTTGCGTGCGCCTCACGCGGATCTACTTCGCCATGCTGACGCTTGCCTTCGCCCAGATCGTCTGGGCGATCTGCTTCAAGTGGAACGAGGTGACCGGCGGCGAGCAGGGCATGCCGGAGATCCCCTACCCGGATTTCGGCTGGCTGGAGCGGGTGGCGGCGTGGCTGCCCTTCGTGGGCGGCTACCGGACGTCGGAATACTTCTATTTCCTCACCCTCCTCCTCGTCGCCGGGTGCCTCTGGCTGCTCCGCCGCGTCGTGGGCTCGCCGTTCGGCCGCATGCTCACCACCATCCGCGAGAATCCGGAGCGCGCAGAGTTCATCGGCGTCAACGTGCGCCGCTACGAGCTGGCGGCCTTCGTCGTCGCGGGCGCCTTCGCGGGGCTCGCGGGCGGGCTCTTCGGCATCTTCAACCGGGGCGTCTTCCCCGACTTCGCGTACTGGACCAAGTCCTCCGAGGTGCTGATCATGACGCTCTTGGGCGGCATGGCCACCTTCATCGGCCCGGCGCTGGGCGCCCTCGCCCTCATCTGGCTCAACCAGCAGATCGTCTCCTACACGCAGTACTGGCCGCTCATCCTCGGCACGATTCTCATCGTGCTGCTCTTCGTCTTCCCCGGCGGGATCGCGGGAGCGGTGGAGTCAGCGGTGCGCCGGCTCCGGCGGAGGCGCCAGGTTGCTTGACGTCCGCGATCTCCGCAAGAGCTTCGACGGCTTCCAGGCCGTGGGCGGGGTCAGCTTCAGCGTCTCGCGCGGCTCGATCAGCGCCATCATCGGGCCCAACGGCGCGGGCAAGACGACGCTCTTCAACCTCATCACCGGCCACCTCCGGCCCGACGCGGGCAGCGTCAGCTTCAATGGCCACGAGGTCACCGGCATCGCGCCGCACGACCTCTGCCGCCTGGGCATGGGCCGGTCCTTCCAGCGCACCAACATCTTCCCGCGGCTCACGGTGTTCCAGAACATCCAGGCGGCGTTCCTTTCCCACCGCGGCCGCGGCTGGAACCTTCTGGCCCGGGTGGACCGCCTCTACCGCGACGAGACCGAGGCGCTGCTCGACTCGGTGGGACTCCTCGACAAGGCCGGTGAAGTCGCCGGCTTCCTCTCCCACGGCAACCAGAAGCAGCTCGAGCTCGGCATCACGCTGGCGCTCGAACCCGAGATCCTCCTCCTCGACGAGCCGACGGCGGGCATGTCGGCCCAGGAGACGCGCGACTCCATCCGGCTTATCGAGCGCATCGCGCGCGAGCGCGGGCTGACGCTCCTCTTCACCGAGCACGACATGGAGGTGGTCTTCGCCATCGCCCACCGCATCACCGTGCTCCACCAGGGCGAGGTCATCGCCGACGGCACGCCCGAAGAGGTGCGCCGGCATCCTGAAGTCCGCCGCGTGTACCTGGGGGAGCGGCGGTGAAGGCGGCGCCGATCCTGGCGGTCGAAGAGGTCTTTACCTCCTACGGCCTGTCGCAGGTCCTCTTCGGTGTCTCGCTGGAGGTGGCGGCGGGCGAGTGCGTCTGTCTCCTGGGCAGGAACGGCGTCGGCAAGACGACGACCATCCGGAGCGTCATGGGGTTGACCCCGCCGCGCGAGGGGCGCGTGGTCTGGAAGGGACGGGACATCGCCGGCCGCCAGCCCTACGAGATCGCCGCCCTCGGCATCGGCTTCGTGCCAGAAGATCGCCGCATCTTCGCCGATCTCACCGTGTGGGAGAACCTCGACGTCGCCGCGCGCAGCCGAGGAGGGAGCTCGGGGTGGACCCTCGAGCGCGTTTTCGACCTCTTCCCCAAGCTTCGCGAGCTGGTGGGCCGGCAGGGCGGCTTCCTCTCCGGCGGCGAGCAGCAGATGCTGACGATCGCGCGCACGCTCATGGGCAACCCCGAGCTGCTGCTCCTCGACGAGCCCTCCGAGGGCCTGGCGCCGCTCGTCGTGGATCACCTCAAGGAACAAATCGCCCGACTCAAGCAGGACGGCCTGACCACCCTCCTCGCCGAGCAGAACGTGGACTTCTGCCTCGACCTGGCCGACCGCGTCTACGTCCTCGAGAAGGGCCGGATCCGCTACGAAGGCACCGCCGCTTCATTCCGGGAAGACGAGTCCATCCGCGCCCAATACCTCGCGCTCTGATTTTCTGGTAGGGTGTGGGCCATGGCGACCTTCACGCTGACGTGCCCCTGCTGCAGCGGCCGGCTGACGATCGACCCCAAGCTCGAGGCCGTGGTCGCCCACGAGCCCCCGCCGCGGGCGAGGTCCGGGCTCGGCCTGGGCGACGCGATCACCTCGCTCCAGGGCGAGGCGGCCAAGCGCGAGGAACGCTTCCGGGAGCAGATGAAGGCCGAGCAGAACAAGTCGAAGGTGCTCGACGCCAAGCTCCAGCAGGCTTTGAAGAAGGCCAAGGACGATCCCTCGAAACCCATCAACCCCATGGACATGGACTAGCACCCGTGGCCGGAGGGGACCCGACCTCCGTCCTGCTCAAGAGCGTCAGCCGCTCCTTCTATCTCTCGCTCGCCGTCCTGCCCGCCGCCGTCAGGCCCGCCATCGGCTTGGCCTATCTCCTGGCGCGGGCCGCCGACACCATCGCCGACACCCGGCTCATCGACCGCCACCAGCGCATCACCCACCTGCTGGCGCTGCGCGACGAGCTCGACGTGCCCGAGCCCGGCCGCGTCGAAGCCATCGTCGAGGCCACGCGAAGCGTCCAGTCGCTCGCGGCGGAGCGCGCGCTGCTCGAGCGCCTGCCCGAGTGCCTGGCGGCCTACCGGGCGCTCCTCGCCGACGACCGCCGGCAGGTGCGCCGCGTCCTCGAAACCATCGTGGAAGGCATGACGGAGGACCTCGCGCGCTTCCCAGGCGAGGACGAGGGCGGGCTCGCCGCGCTCGACACCCGCGCGGCTCTCGACCGCTACACCTATCTGGTCGCGGGCTGCGTCGGCGAGTTCTGGACCGAGGTGCACGTGGCCCACCGGCCGCGGCTCAGGCACTGGGACCTCGAGAAGATGACGGGGTTAGGTATCCGCTTCGGCAAGGCGCTCCAGATGACCAACGTGCTGCGCGACATCCCGCGCGACCTGCGCCAGGGGCGCTGCTACCTGCCCCGCCACGACCTGGCGCTTCTCGGCCTCGAGCCCAAGGACCTCCTCGACCCCAAGATGGGACCGGCCCTCCGGCCGCTTCTCGTCGAGCTGCTCAACGTGGCGCTCGACCACTACGAGGCCGGCTGGCAGTATACCTTCGCCATCCCCAAGCGCGAGACGCGCATGCGGCTGGCCTGCGCGTGGCCGCTCCTGATCGGCCTGCGCACGCTCGATCTGCTCGCGCAGGCGCCCAACTGGCTCGACCCGGACGTCGTCCTCAAGGTGCCGCGCATCCGCGTGTACGGCATGATGGCGCAGTCGGTGGCGACGGTCTGGTCCACGCGCGCGCTCGCCCGCAAGGCCCGCCAGCTCCGCGAGCGCATCCGGCTGTGATCCCCATCCTGCAGGTGGACGCCTTCACCGAGCGCCCCTTCGGCGGCAACCCCGCCGCCGTGGTCCTCGACGCGCAGGGGCTCTCCGACCGCCAGATGCAGGCGATCGCCACGGAGATGCGCGTCGCCGGCACGGCGTGCCTCACGCCGGCCACTGCCGAGGGCGCCCAGTGGCGCCTCCGATGGTTCACGCCGACCCGCGAGATCGCCTACTCGGGCCATACGACGCTGGCGGCCGTCCACGCCCTCATCGAAGCGGGGAGGCTCCGCAACGACCACGTCGTCTTCGAGACGCAGGCGGGGCCCTTGGGCGCTAGCGTGGTCGCGGGCAAGGCGCGCCGGCTCATCTGGCTCGAGCCCAAGGTGCCCGCGCTCGATCCCTTCACCGGCCAGCTCACTCACATTCGGGAGGCGCTCGGGCTTCCCGTGGCCGCAGGCTGGGCACACCCGGTGACGACACCCGACCACGACCTCCTCATCCCCGTCGCGGGGCTCGACGTCCTGCGAGCGCTCACGCCGAACATGGCGGCGCTCGCGGAGGTCGCGATCCATGCCGGCGTGCGCGGCGTCTGCGTCGTGTCGCGCGAAACGATAGACAAAGGCTCGGCGACGCACTGCCGCTTCTTCGCTCCACATTTTGGAATACCCGAGGACATCGTGACGGGCTCCGTCCACTCCTCGATCGGGATCTGGCTCCTCGAGGCGGGGGTCCTGCATGCCGACAGCACGCTCGCGGCCTTCACGGCCGAGCAGGGCGACGGCATGGGCCGCCCGGGCAGACTGCGCGTGGAGCTCCAGGTGCATGACGGCGCCGTCGCCCGCGTGCGCGTCGGCGGCACGGCCGTGACCGTGCTGGCGGGCAGCATCGCCGTCCCGGACGCGTGAGGTTCCTCGGGGTCGATCTCGCCTGGAAGGACGGCAATCCTTCGGGCGTGGTGCTCCTCGGCGGCCAGAGCTTTCCACTCCGCCTGCGCGAGGCCCCACAGATCCTGACGGATCATGCCGGCGTACTGGATTGGATCACTCATCATGTCGCGCATCACCGGGCTGCGGTCGGCATTGACGCACCCCTTCTTGGACTCGAAACGGCGGGCCACCGCGGTGCGGAGCGAGCCATCGGAGAAACTTTCCAGCGCTTCGATGCACCCGCTTTCCCCCCACCAAGAGATCCTGACCTGCGGCGGTTCATTGGGGGGCTCCAAAAACGATGGCCTCTTGAGGGGTTTGGTCCCAACCACAAGCCGACCAGCGGTAACCCCGCCATCCGAGAGGTGTACCCGAATGCCTTTCAAGTCGGACTCTTCCGTCTGGACCTCACCGGCGAGAAGACCATCGTCAAGTACAAGCGGAAGAAGACTCGCTTCCGGAGAAAAGCTGACTGGGCGGAGAACGGCCTGACACCCTTCGTCGCCCGGTGCACCCGGACCTTAATGGAGCGCCACCTCATCGTCGATGACTCCTCGTGGCAAGCCTTTGCAGCGGACGCTCCAGATGTCGGGAAAACAACTCGCGAGCTGAAGTCCATTGAGGACCGGTGGGATGCCTTGATCTGTGCCTTGGCCGTGGCTTTCGAGTTCTTCGACCCGGGCTCGATGCGCTTCTACCCTGACGGCGACTTGGCGTGGCGGCGCGGGTACATCCTGGCCCCGACCCTACCGACCCGGCGGTAGCAGCGCCGACCGCGCCCGTCTCCGCGAGTAGGCGCAGACCGAGAAGGCAGACGAGTCCCGCGTTGGCGGCGTAGAGCAGGACGTGTGTCAGGTGATCGCCCTTGGGCTCCATGCCCCACAGGAAATAGTCGGCGCCGAAGGACAGCCACGTCACCGGGATCCAGTGACCCTCGTGGAAGGTCGTCAGCATCCAGCCGAGCTGCGCCCAGCCGAGGCCCCTCCAGGCGCGCTTGGTGACGAGATTCGACTCGTCATCCCAGGGGAGGAAGCCGCCGCGGAGCGCGGGGAGGGAGGCGATCCACACCAGGCACGCGACCGCGATGGCGACGAGCCACTCGGCGGGCGCGGATCGGGCTCGCGGGCCGCCGGGCGCGGAGGCGGCATCCGGCGGGGCCTGGCCATGGAGCGGCCCGCTCAGTCCCTGACGGGCAGCTTGAGCAGGGCGTCGGGGTCGATGCGGGCGCTGCGGAGGTGGGCACCCCAGTGCAGATGAGGCCCCGTGGCGCGGCCCGTGCTTCCGACGGCCCCGATGATCGAGCCGCGCTCGACAAGGGCGCCCTCGACCACGTCCGCCCGGTCGAGGTGCATGTAGAGCGTGTAGAGTCCCTCGCCGTGGTCGAGCGCCACGAGCCGGCCCCCGAAGAAGAACTCGACCACGAGGGCGACGTGCCCGCGGTTCGAGGCCACGACAGGCGTCCCGGCTGGAGCCGCGAAATCCACGCCCGAGTGGGGCGAGCGAGGCTTGCCGTTGATGACGCGGCGCGAGCCGAAGCCCTCGGCCTTGGCGTCGGTGGCGACGGGCTTCGTGAAGGGGCCCCGCCAGAGCCGTTCCGGCCCGACCGTGGCGAAGAGCGTGCGGAGCCGCGCCGATTCCTCATTGGCGCGACGCTCGTCCTCTGGAGAGAGATCGACCATGGACTTGGGCAGGCTCAAGCGCTGGACGGGAAAATTACGCGCCTTGACCATGATCGCGCCCGCGGCCTTGCGCGGCGCGCCCGTGCCGTCCACGAATCCGAGACGCCACGGCGTCTTGCCGGGCTTGGCCTCGAGATCGATGCCGATGAGCGCCGCATACCCGTCAGCATAGCGGAAGAAGAAGAGCGGACGGCCCGCCAGGCTGCCGTCCATTTCCGGCGCGGCCGCCACGCCGGTTATCACCATCAGCGCTACGTCGCCCTGCCGCACCGCCGACGGCGTCACCGTCACCTTCACCGCCGCCCAAACCGGCACCGCCCCCACGAAGACCAGCAAAACTAACACAACGCTCATAAGAGAAGCCATGCAGCGATTGTACGCGCCGACTCCGCCTCGCAGAAGAAACCGCGCGGGGAATGCGCGAGGCGGGAGGGGGCCGGGGGATGCCCCCGAACCCCCGTGCTGTTGGGGGTGACGGGGCACCCCCGGTCCCCTCCCGCCCGGTAACTCGGACGCTCGAAGACCTCGCGCGCCAGAGCGCGCTAAGAAGACTCAGGCCGCTGCTGGCGAAGGAACTGCTCGATCTCCGCGACGAGATCCGCCGACGGCGGCAGCTCGTCGCTTGACCCGGGGACCGGCCCTGCCGCCTCCTCGTCCTCGGGCAGCTTGCGCTCCAGCGTCTTCACGTACTCGGCAATCTTCGGGTTCTGTCCCACAACCTCGTCCAGGTTGCCCTCGAACTGCCGCGTGGCCTCGACGAGTTCCGAGAGGTCGGCCTCCGTGCCCAGGAGCGTGAGGACCCGCCGGACGAGGGCCAGGGCCGCCTTCGGATTCTCGACGCCGGAGACATAGTGGGGGACATTGGCCCAGAGGCTGGCCGCCGGCACACCCTCCTCCCGGCAGAGAGTGCTGAGCACGCCGATGATCCCCGTCGGGCCCTCGTACCGCGAAGGGCGGATGCCGAGCACGGCGGCGAGCTCGGGGTCATGGGCGCCCCCCACCAGCTTCACCGGCCGGGTGTGCGGGACTTCGGCCAGCAGCGCGCCCAGCGTCAGGACAAGGGAGGCGCGCGAGCGCCGCGCCAGCTCGAGGACGGCGCCGCAGTAGGTGCGCCACTTCAGGTGCGGCTCGATGGCCACCCCGACGATGAGGTCGCGGTCGACGGAGGGCAGGCGGCAGATGGAGAAATCCGTGGATGGCCAGACGATCTCCCGCTCGTTTCGCGAGTCCGTCTTGAAGCGCACGTAGGGCCGCGACAGGCCGAAGTGGTAGAACTCCTCAGGATCGATGCTGGCCAGCGGTCGCGAGGGCCAAGCCTGCCCCAGGAAGCGCGCGGCGGTCGTCGCGGACTCCGCAGCGTCGTTCCACCCGGAGAACGCCATGATCAGGATGGGCTGACGGAGCCCGTCCGGCTCCTCGAACATAACCAGGGGATCGGTCGACGGCATAGGGACTGTCCTTCCGCGAGGATGCCTGACGCGGGCCATCCCCGCAAGAGCAAAAGCGTCTTGGGCCAAGGCTCGCGCAAAAGAGAGGTTGACTCGGCGCTCGTGGGTTCCGTATCATAGGCGGCGCTCGACTGTTCGTTACCCCATGTCCTTACAGGAGGTTACGGTTATGCGCTCGAAGATCATCACGGCAGCGGCGCTCATCGTGGTCGCTTTCCTCGCCGGCGCTTGCGCCAACTCCGAGCAGTGGGCCGAGTGGCGCGGCCACACCACCCACTTTGCGTCCGGCGATCACGGTATGTTCTCGCTCTCGAACAACCTCGACGGCACGAACCCCAAGGTCACCCGCCTCGACATCGAGAACTCCCGCACGCAGAACTGGTGGGGCAAGAACATCTCGGTGGAGCCCGGCCAGGTCATCCAGAACTAGACTCAGTCACATTTTCATGTCGCGTCGAAGCGTCGCCACGGCCCTCGCCGTGGTTCTGGTCGCGGGGGTCGTGGCGCTCGCCTATGCGGGACCGGCCGACTACGTCATGCCGGTCGACAAGCACACGTCGGCGAAGGGCCGCGCCCTTGCCGTGAAGTACCTGCCCAAGCTCCTCCAGTTCTCCGAGTATGTCTATCACTGCTTGCCCTACCTCGAGATCAAGAACGGCCTCGGCTTCAAGAAGGTCCCCAAGGAGCCGGGGGACAACCGCTACGCCGCCGTGTGGATCAGGGCGGAACAGGCGCCGGACGCCGCCTTCGCGGCCCTGCCCCTGGACCGCCAGGCGTCGGCCATGTTCTCCCGCTACGCCGTCCCGATGCTCAAGCGGCTCGCGGCGATGCCGGGGTTCGCGTCGGACCCCGACGTCTACGGCTTCTCGGTAGCCGTCGAGTGGATCAAGCCGGGCAGCGACCCCAACAGGCCCACGATGGAGATCCTGTCGATGTTCGCCGACCAGGCGAGCACGCGCGCCTTCCTCGGCAAGACGCTACCGGCCAAGGAGTACGTGGACAAGATGAGGCTCACATTCTTCGACGGCGACAAGGAAGTCGGGCGCCTGCCGATCGAGGTGTGGGAGGACAACTTCGTGGGGACGTACAAGGTGCCCGGCTACGAGATGGAGAAGGGCAAGGTCTGCTCGTAGCCCCCGGCCGCGCCGCATCAGCCCGCGCAGTTTGACAGGTGCCGGAGCCTCCGTTAGCATGGTTTCGAGGGCGCCTCGATGAAACTCCCCGTGAAACAGAAAACGCAGTTCTCGCTGATCTATTTGCTCATCGCCGTCCTCGTGCTGTCCCTCGTCCAGAGCTGGCTCCTGGCGCCGCGGACGGTCGAGATCCCGATGAGCAAGTTCCTGGCGTTGGTGCGCGAGGGCAAGGTCGAACGGGTCTCCGTCACGGACCGCGAGATCCGCGGCACGCTCAAGCCCGGTGCCCTCCCGGCCCAGCAGTCCGGCGCCGGGGACAAGGTGCGCAGCCTGGTCGGCGCCGAGCAGCCCGTCCCCACCTTCACGACCACCCGCATCCCCGGGATCGAGGACAGCGCGCTCGTCAAGGAGCTCGAGCAGAACAAGGTCGAGTTCTCCGGGCGAGTGGAGAGCACGTTCTGGCGGGACTTCCTCTTCGGCTGGATCGTGCCGCTGGTGCTGATGGTCGGCCTCTGGATGTTCGTCATGCGGCGCATGGGCGGGGGGCCGACCCAGGCGCTGTCCTTCGGCCGCTCCAAGGCCAAGATCTACGACCGAAAGGAGCTCAAGACGACCTTCGCCGACGTCGCGGGAGTGGACGAGGCCAAGGCGGAGCTCATTGAGGTCGTGGACTTTCTCAAGAACCCCAAGAAGTACCAGCGGCTCGGCGGCCGGATCCCCAAGGGCGTGCTGCTCGTCGGCTCCCCGGGCACGGGCAAGACGCTCCTGGCCCGGGCCGTCGCAGGCGAGGCCGACGTGCCGTTCTTCTTCCTCTCCGGCTCGGAGTTCGTGGAGATGTTCGTCGGCGTGGGCGCCGCGCGCGTGCGCGACCTCTTCGAGCAGGCGAAGGAGAAGGCGCCGTGCATCGTCTTCATCGACGAGCTGGACGCCATCGGCAAGACGCGCTCCGGCACCACGGGTTTCGCCGGCGGCCACGACGAGCGCGAGCAGACGCTCAACCAGCTGCTGGCCGAGATGGACGGCTTCGACTCCTCCAAGGGCGTCATCATCATGGCGGCCACGAACCGCCCGGAGGTCCTCGACGCGGCCCTGCTCCGCGCGGGACGCTTCGACCGCCAGGTGGTCGTGGACAAGCCCGACGTCAGGGGGCGAGAGGCCATCCTGCACGTGCACGCGCGCAACGTCATCCTGGCGCCCTCCGTGGACCTCCACGTGCTGGCCGCGCGGACGCCGGGCATGGCGGGCGCCGATCTCGCCAACATCATCAACGAGGCGGCGCTCCTGGCCGCCCGCAAGGGCAAGGATGCCGTGGACATGGCTGACCTCGACGAGGCCGTCGACCGGGTGATCGGCGGCCTCGAGCGCAAGAGCCGGGTGCTGTCGGAGAAGGAGCGCGACATCGTCGCCCACCACGAGATCGGCCACGCGCTCGTCGCCTCCTCCCTGCCCCAGGCCGACCCGGTCCACAAGGTGACGATCATCCCGCGTGGTGTCGGGGCTCTCGGCGCCACCTACCAGCTGCCGCTCGAGGACCGCTACCTCCTGACTCGGAGCGAGCTGGAAGACCGGATCGCGGTGCTCCTGGGCGGCCGGGTGGCGGAGGAAGTCGTCTACGGCGAAATCTCGACGGGCGCCCACAACGATCTCGAGCGCGCAACGGAGATGGCGCGGCTCATGGTCACCCAGTACGGCATGTCGGCCGAGCTCGGCCCGATGACCTTCGGCGGCGGCCAGCAGGCCCTGTTCCTCAGGGGCTCAGGGCTGTCGCAGGAGCGCGAGTACAGCGACGAGACGGCGCGGGCCATCGACGGCGAGATCCGCGCCATCATCGACAAGATCTATGACCGCGTGCGCGGCATCATCACGGACCGCAAGCCGGTGCTGCTGGCGGCGGCCGCGGAACTCAAAGCGAAGGAGACCCTCGAAGGCGACCGCCTGCGGCAGCTGCTGGCCGGCGACCTCGTGGAGGAGAGACGATGATCCTGGTCAAGCGCGGAACCCTGGTGGTGATGCTCGTGATCGCGGCGGCGCTCGGCGTGGGCCTGGGCTCATGGGGCGCGAGCGCGCTGGACCTGCCCAAGCCCGTGGGCCAAGCGCCACGGCAGCAGGCGTCCATGCAGGCGCCCATGCAGGCGGCCGTGCAGGCGCCCGTGGTGCCGGCGGCGCTCCCGGTGGCCTTGGGCAGCTTCGCCCAGGTGGCCGAGGCCGTCGGCCCGGCGGTGGTCAACATCAACACGGTCATCCGCAGCGGGGGCGGCCGGACACCCGTCGAGGAGTTCTTCGGCGACGAGTTCTTCCGGCGCTTCTTCGGCGACAGCCCGGAGCGCCCGCAGCAGCAGCGAAGCCTCGGCTCGGGCGTCATCGTGGACGCTTCCGGCATCGCGCTCACCAACGCGCACGTCGTCGAGCGCGCCACCGAGATCGAGGTCGTGACGGCGGAGGGCAAGAAGCACAAGGCCAAGATCGTCGGCCTCGACAAGCGCACCGACCTCGCCGTGCTGAGGCTCCAGGGCGGCGGCCCCTACCCCGCGGCGGTGCTCGGCGACTCTGACAAGGTCAAGGTCGGCGACTGGGTGCTCGCGATCGGCTCTCCCTTCGGCCTGCAGCAGACGGTGACGGCGGGCATCATCAGCGCCAAGGGGCGCTCCATCGGCCAGGGGCCTTACGACGATTTCCTCCAGACGGACGCCGCCATCAACCCGGGCAACTCGGGCGGCCCGCTGGTCAACATGTCGGGCGAGGTCGTGGGCATCAACAGCGCCATCCTCTCGCGCTCGGGCGGCAATGTCGGCATCGGCTTCTCCATCCCGTCCAACATGGCCAAGCGCATCTACACCGAGCTGGTCGCCCGGGGCAAGATCACGCGCGGCTGGCTCGGCGTGTCGATCCAGCCGCTGACGCCCGAGCTCGCCAAGAGCTTCGGGCTCACGGATCCCAAGGGCGTGCTCATCGCCGACGTCGTCAAGGACAGCCCCGCCGACAAGGCGGGCCTGGTGTCGGGCGACGTCCTGATGGAGTTCGACGGCAAGAAGCTCGACGCCCCACAGGATCTCCAGAAGGTCGTGGCCGTGACCGCGCCCGGCAAGGGCGTGCCGATCAAGGTCTGGCGGGAGAAGGGCGAGAAGACGCTCGAGATCAAGGTGGGCGAGACCCCGGAGGACACCGCCCAGCTCGAGCCCAGCGGCAAGAACAAGAGCTTCCTCGGGCTCGAGACACGGGCCATCACGCCTGAGATCGCCCGCCAGCTCAACCTGCGCACGACGGAAGGCGTGGTCGTGGCGCGCGTCGAGGAGGAGGGACCGGCGGCGGAAGCCGGCCTCCAGCGTGGCGACGTCATCCGCGAGATCAACCGGCAGCGGATCCGCAGCGCGCAGGACTACGAGCGGGCCACCCAGGGGCTCAAGCCCGGGGACCGCGTCACCGTGCTGCTGCAGCGCGGCCAGCAGTCGCTCTACGTGGCCTTCACGGTCGCGAGAGGATGAGGCCGGAGGCCCCAGGCTTAGATCGCGCTGCCGGTACCGAGTACGCCCGCGCCAGCTCCGGGGGCGCAGTCCGGCGGCCCCAGAAGTAGGTCGCCGGCGTCCCGCCAAGCCGCAAGCCGTCTGCTACACTAACGTTGAGCGCGGACCTAGGGGGGCAAACCCCCAGCAACGCGTAAGACCATGGACTACAAAGACTATTACAAGATTCTCAGTTTGCCCAAGAACGCCGACGACAAGGCGATCAAAACCGCCTACCGCCGGCTTGCCCGCAAGCACCATCCGGACGTCGCCAAGGGCAAGGACTCGGCCGCCCGCTTCCAGGAGATCGCGGAAGCCTACGAGGTCTTGGGCGACGCCGAAAAGCGGAAGCGCTACGACACGCTCGGCCCCGACTGGCAGCGCTATGCCGAGGCCGGCGCCGGCGCGCGGGGTCCCTTCGAGGGCGCAGACGTCCACTTCGGGCGCGGCGACGAGGGCTTCTCCGACTTCTTCCGGACGATCTTCGGAGATCTGGGCGGGCGCCGTGCGGGCGGCTTCCGCGACGTCGACCTCGGAGACCTCGGCGGGGGCTTCGGCCCCGACAAGGGCGGCGATGTCGAGGCGGGCATCGAGGTCTCGCTCGAGGACGCCTTCCACGGCGTCACCCGGACCATCTCGCTCGAGCTCGACGAGATCTGTCCCGCCTGCGGCGGAGCGGGGCACGTCAACCGCAAGCCGTGCGCGCAGTGCCGAGGCGGCGGCTGGTCCAGGGGCCGGCGCAACCTCGAGGTCAAGATCCCGGCCGGCGTGGCCACGGGCTCGCGCGTGCGCCTACCCGGCGAGGGCTCGCGCGGCGGCCGTGGCGGCAGCGGCGACCTGTATCTCAAGGTCACGGTGCGGCCGGACCCGCGCTTCGAGCGCAAGGGCGATGACCTCCACTCGACCCTGGCGGTGCCGGCCCACGACGCGGCGCTCGGCGCCGAAGTCTCGGTGCCGACGCTCAAGGGCCAGGTCTCGATGAAGATCCCGCCCGAAACGTCCAGCGGCCGGACCTTCCGCCTGCCGGGCTACGGCATGCCGCACCTCAAGGGCGGCGGCGCGGGAGACCAGTTCGTGCAGGTGGAGCTGACCATCCCAACGGGTCTCTCCCCGAGGGAGCGCGAGCTCTACCAGGAGCTCAAAAGTCTTCGCACAGAGGGGACGCGATGAAGTTCGACAAGTTCACCGTGAAGGCGCAGGAGGCCGTCCAGGCGGCGCAGTCCCTGGCGGACCAGGGCAATCATCAGGCCCTCGAGCCCGACCACCTGCTGCTGGCGCTGCTCCAGCAGCAGGAGGGGGTGGTCGGGCCGCTGCTGGCGAAGATCGGCGCGCGGCCCGAGGCGATAGCTCGCGAGGTCCAGGCCGCGCTCGACAAGCTGCCGAAGGTCAAGGGCGGCGGGCGTCAGTACGCCTCGGAACGGCTCGAGGCCGCGCTCACCCGCGCGTGGGACGAGGCGCAGCGCCTCAAGGACGAGTACTGCTCGACCGAGCACGTGCTGATCGGCATCGCCCAGGACAAGTCGGGCGCGGCGGGGCGCATCCTCGCCAAGGCCGGCGTCACGCCGGAGGCGATCTACAAGGCGCTCGTGGACGTGCGGGGCTCCCAGCGCGTCACCGACGCCAACCCCGAGGAGAAGTACCAGGCCCTCCAGCGCTACGCCAAGGACCTATGCGAGCTGGCGCGGAAGGGCAAGCTCGACCCGGTCATCGGGCGCGACGAGGAAATCCGCCGCGTCATCCAGGTGCTCTCCCGGCGCACGAAGAACAACCCCGTGCTCATCGGCGAGCCCGGCGTCGGCAAGACCGCGATCGTCGAGGGCCTCGCCCAGCGCATCGTGAGCGGCGACGTGCCCGAGGGGCTCAAGGGCAAGCGCCTGCTGGCCATCGACATCGGCGCCATGGTCGCGGGCGCGAAGTACCGCGGCGAGTTCGAGGACCGCCTGAAGGCCGTCCTGCGCGAGATCACCGAAAGCGAGGGGGAGATCATCTGCTTCATCGACGAGCTGCACACGCTCGTCGGCGCCGGCGCGGCCGAGGGCGCCGTGGACGCGGCCAACATGCTCAAGCCGGCCCTGGCCCGCGGCGAGCTTCGCTGCGTGGGCGCGACCACGCTGGACGAGTACCGCAAGCACATCGAGAAGGACCCGGCGCTCGAGCGGCGCTTCCAGCCGGTGATGGTGAAGGAGCCGTCGGTCGAGGACACGATCGCGATCCTGCGCGGGCTCAAGGACAAGTACGAGGTCCACCACAAGGTCAAGATCAAGGACTCGGCGCTGGTCGCGGCGGCCGTGCTCTCGCACCGCTACATCGCCGACCGCTTCCTGCCCGACAAGGCGATCGACCTGATCGACGAGGCCTCCTCACGCCTGCGCATCGAGATCGACTCGCTGCCGGCGGAGATCGACGAGATCGAGCGCCGCATCATGCAGCTCGGCATCGAGCGCGTCTCCGTGGCCCGCGAGTCGGACGCCGTCTCCAAGGAACGGCTGGCACGGCTCGACGCCGAGCTCGCCGAGTTGAAAGCCAAGTCCGCCGCGCTCAAGAAGCACTGGCAGGCGGAGAAGGCCGCGATCATGGCCATCGGCAAGATCAAGGAGGAGGCCGAGGCCGCGCGCCACGCCATCGAGGACGCGAAGCGCCGCGGCGATCTCGAGAAGGCCTCCAAGCTCCAGTACGGCACGCTCATCGAGCTGGACCGTAAGCTCGAGGCCGAGAACGCCCGGCTCGCGGAGCTGCAGAAGAGCCAGCGCATGCTCAAGGAAGAGGTGGACGAGGAGGACATTGCCGAAACCGTCGCCAAGTGGACGGGCATCCCGGTGACGCGCCTCCTCGAGGCCGAGGTCCAGAAGCTCGTGCAGATGGAAGAGCGGCTGAGCCGCCGCGTCGTCGGCCAGGCCGAGGCCATCACGGCCGTCGCCAACGCCGTGCGCCGCGCGCGCTCGGGGCTCGCGGATCCCAACCGCCCCATCGGCTCCTTCCTCTTCCTCGGCCCCACGGGCGTGGGCAAGACGGAGCTGGCGCGCGCTCTCGCGGAGTTCCTGTTCGACGATGAGCGCGCCATGATCCGCATCGACATGTCGGAGTACATGGAGAAACACACAGTCTCGCGGCTCATCGGCGCCCCGCCCGGCTATGTCGGCTACGAAGAGGGCGGCCAGCTGACCGAGGCCGTCCGCCGGCGTCCGTACTCCGTGGTCCTCTTCGACGAGATCGAGAAGGCGCACGGCGACGTCTTCAACGTGCTGCTGCAGCTGCTCGACGACGGCCGCCTGACGGACGGCCACGGCCGGACCGTGGACTTCCGGAACACGGTCGTCATCATGACGTCGAACCTCGGCAGCCATCTCTTCCGCGAGGAGCAGGATCCCAAGCGCCTGCGTACTGAGGTCATGGAAGTACTCAGGCAGTCGATGCGCCCCGAGTTCCTGAACCGGATCGACGAGATCGTCGTCTTCAAGGCGCTCGGCCGCGAAGAGATCGGCCGGATCGTCAAGATCCAGACCGCCTATCTCACGAAGCGACTGGCCGACAAGCGGATCACGCTCACGCTGACGCCCGCGGCCGAGGAGCTGCTCGCGCGGGAAGGCTACGACCCGGTCTACGGCGCCCGGCCGCTCAAGCGCACCATCCAGCGACTGATCCAGGACCCGCTGGCGCTCAAGCTCCTGGCGGGCGAGTTCAAGGACGGCGACGCCGTCGTGGCGGACGCCAAGGGAGGCGACATCGTCTTTCGCAAGCAGCGGGAATGAGCGAAGAGACCGCCTTCTTCATCCTCGAAGGTGAGCGCCTCGTCCCTACGGTGCTCACCCGGGGGCCGTGGAGCCCTATCCACCAGCACGGCGGGCCGCCCTCGGCCGTCATGGCGCGCGCCATCGAGCAGGCCGCGGGCGAGCCGGATTCGCTCCACATGACCCGCTTCACGATCGACTTCATCCGGCCCGTGCCGATGGAGCCGCTCACCGTCAGCGTGGAGCGGGTGCGCGACGGCCGCCGCGCGCGCGGTTATGTCGCCCTGCTCTCGGCCGGGGGGCAAGTCGTGGCGCGGGCCAACGCGCTCGTGGTCCGCACCGAGCAAGTCGTGCCGGCGTCCACGCCCCTCCAGGAGCCGCTCCTCCCGCTCCCCGATGAGTCCGCGCCTTTCCAGTGGCCGTTCTTCCGCGACCCGATCGGCTACCCCACGGGCATGGAGACGCGCATGGCGAGCGGCAAGTTCGGCTCGGGGCGGGCGTCGGCGTGGATGCGCCAGCGCGTGCCGCTCGTCCTCGGCGAGACCCCCTCGCCGGCCCAGCGGGTCCTCACGGTGGCCGATTCGGGCAGCGGCGTCGGCGCGGCCTTCGACCCGGCGCGCTTCGTTCCGTTCATCAACGCCGATCTCACCGTCGCGCTCCACCGCCTCCCGGACGGCGAGTGGATCGGGCTCGACGCCGCAACGACGCTCGAGCCCCACGGCATCGGGCTCACCCGCACAGGCCTCTACGACACGCGCGGACCGATCGGAGAGGGGCTGCAGGGCCTCGTCATCGGCCAGCCGGTCGCGCGCTGACGAATACCTCGGCGGCCCCGCAGCATCCCAACCGGAAACGCCCACAGGAGGCTCCGTGACCGACGCCCGGAAGCGGCTCTACTACAGCTGGATCGTGCTGGCCGCGGTCGTTTTCGTCATGCTGGGCGGTTCGGAGATCCGCGCCGTCTTCGGCGTCTTCATCAAGCCGATCGAGGCGGAGTTCGGCTGGACGCGCCAGCAGCTCTCGGGGGCCGCGGCGTTGTCGTTCTTCGTGTTCGGCGCCGTCGGACCCACGGTGGGCTGGCTCGCCGACGTCTGGGGCCCACGCCGCGTGATGCTCCTCGCCACGGCCGTCCTCGGAGTCGGCACCATTCTGGCGTCCTTCGTCGGCCACCTCTGGCAGATGTACGTGAGCGCCGGGGTCCTGATGGCCGCCGGCGCGGGGGGGCTCGCCATCGCGACCACCGCGACGGTCGCTGCGCGGTGGTTCGTGGCGCGGCGCGGGCTCATCCTGGGCATCTTGGGCGGCGCCATGTCGGCGGGCCAGATGCTCATCGTCCCACTCTCGATGCTCCTGATCAGCTTCTACGGCTGGCGATCGTCCTTTCTCTGGCTCGGCGTGGGCATCGTGGTGTTGGCGCTGCCCGTGATCCTGGCCTTCGTGCGCGACGACCCGGCCGACAAGGGGCTCAAGCCCTACGGCGCTGGCACGGCGAGCGGCGCGGCGTTCGGCGGGGTGACGGACGAACGGCGCGTGCCGGTCTCCGAAGCCATGCAGGTGCCGGCGTTCTAACTCCTCGCCTCCACCTTCTTCGTCTGCGGCTACACGACGAATGGTCTCGTGCTG